>NZ_JBFRTR010000016.1:0-149 GCF_041474215.1 Vibrio sp. 10N.222.52.C12 | reverse complement strand
CCGCCACGACCGCAGCAAAGCTTTTACTCTAGCGAAGAGTATAGTTAAGAAGACTTATGGTTTGTCTAAGTAACGTTGTAATGGCTGGGCTACCTGGATTCGAACCAGGGAATGCTGGCATCAAAAGCCAGTGCCTTACCGCTTGGCGA
>NZ_JBFRTR010000015.1:0-10735 GCF_041474215.1 Vibrio sp. 10N.222.52.C12 | reverse complement strand
AAAGCCGCGATGAACCTTTCGAAATCCATGATCAGTTAAGTCATGGACTTCGAAATTCTTTAAGAAAGTGCTTACTGCTGACTCCAATTATCAGCTTCGATTTTCGCCAGCGCTTTTGCTGCTTTTTGAAGTGCGGGCAAGAATTTTATTGCTTCATCCGGTTTCACTCGAATCACAGGTGCTTGGATCGCTAGGCCTAGGTTTGATTGACCAGTTGGTGAGGGTATCAGCACAGCGATACAGACTAAGCCTGGTAAAAACTCTTCATCATCAATAGCAAAACCTTGGATTTTCGCTTCTTCAATGTCTTTCTCTAGAGTCGAATAGTCGGTAATCGTGTTCACGGTGTATTGAGTCAGCGGCACGTTTTCAATTAATCGTCTGCGCTGCGACTTAGACATGTGTGCTAAAAACAGTTTGCCGGTAGCCGAGCAGTGCACGGGAACGCGAGAGCCGGGGTGCAGGTGAAAGCGAAGGGGGGCTTCAGTTTCGGCACGATCGAGATAGATGATTTCGCCACTTGAAAGAGCGGTCAGGTTACAACTCTCACCGACTTCTGCTCTCAGGTTCTCAAGGATAGTGCGTCGCGCGCTGTGCATGGTGCTATTCAAAAGTAGGTTTTCGGCAAGTTTTCTGAGTCGAATACCTGAGCTGTAGTGCTTTTCGTCGCCATCTCTTTGAATGATGCCCGCCGCTTCTAACTGTTGAAGCATTCGGTGCAGCGTGGGTTTTGGCAATCCGGTCTCTTCGACTAAACCTTGCAGAGAAATAAACTCGTCTTTTTGCGCTATCACCTCTAATAGTGCAAAAAGTCGGAGGGTCGGTGTATCCCCTTGAACTTGCGGTGTTTCTGTTTGCATACAGTGATTCATCCTTGCGATATGTCTATGCCTAAGAGTGTACATACTAAATCATTATTCTTCAATTATCTGAATAAAATTTGACCTTTTTTGTTATTCCAATAATATAAATATAAATTATGGAACAATTAATCTCAATAAATGGAATTTAAAGATGAAGGCGATTGAACGGATTATTGATAAAGCTCATTTAGATCGTAAGCGCGTTGTTTTGAGTGAAGCGGAGGACCCGCGAGTGCTAGCTGCTGCAAGAATAGCAATCGACAAACAGCTCGCTCACATCACCCTAGTCGGGGACGAACCAGCGATCATCGCTGCTGCAGAATTACATCACATTGATCTTGTGGGCATTCACATTGTCTCCCCACAAGCGTCATCACTCAAAGAAGTCCTCGCTGAGCGGTTGTATACATTAAGAAAAGCGAAAGGTATGACTTACGATGATGCGCTAGAGCTGGTTCTAGACCCACTCGTTTTTGCCAATTTGATGGTCAGAGAGGGGCTGGTGGATGGCACAGTTAATGGTGCGGTTTATACCACGTCTGATGTCGTGCGAGCTGCGCTTCAGATTATCGGCCCCGCGCCAGACAGTGAATTGGTGTCCAGTTTCTTTCTGATGATGTTGTGTGAGCCTTTCCATAATCTTAAAGGCGGTATGATTTTCAGCGATTGTGGTTTGGTGATTAACCCCACTGAAACCGAGCTGGCATCGATTGCCGTGGCCGCATCAAACAGTGCTCAAACGCTACTGATGGAAGAGCCTAAAGTAGCGATGCTGTCGTTTTCGACCAACGGGAGTGCCAAACACGAATCGGTCGATAAGGTTCGTAATGCGGCTCAACTCGTAAAACAACGTTGTCCCGGAATCGCCGTCGATCAGGATGTTCAACTCGATGCCGCGATTGTGACTGAGATTGCCGCGAAAAAGCTGCCAGATTCAGAGGTGAAAGGTCAATCGAACGTGTTGATATTTCCCAATTTAGAAGCAGGTAATATTGGTTATAAGCTTGCGGAAAGGTTAGGCGGGGCAGTTGCGATTGGTCCACTGTTACAAGGGTTGAATCAACCTGCGAATGACTTATCAAGAGGGTGTTGCGCACAAGACATCTTTAATGTGATCGCGGTGACTGCCGTACAAGCGCAGCAAGGGAAAGTGTCTAGCTCTAAGGCTGATACTGAAGCTGATGTTGAAGAAAAAGAAGAATCAGAATTTGAGTTCCGGTATTAACATCTAGCTCTCGTATCTAGTACTCAGATTCAAATCAAACCCAAAACAACCTAATTAGGATAGCTAATGGAGTTACCTGTTTTACTCGCCATTCTTACCACTATTGCGGTGGGTACCTATTTTCAAACTGTCATCGGATTTGGCCTCGGTATCATCGTGATTGGTTTAACGGTTAGCCTTAATCTGGTTTCCTTACCCGTTATAGCTGCTGTGGTCAGTATTGTGACTTTGTTCAATTGCTTGGTTGCATTGATGGGTAAGCCACTGCTTGGGGAACTCAAGATTCTGGTGGTGTTGGTCATCGGTATTATTCCCGGCGTTTCGATGGGGGTGTACTTGCTGGACGAGTTAAGCGATTCGGCAACGCATATTCTCCGAGGACTATTGGGTGCGATGGTGCTATTCGCAGGTCTGAGCTTTATGTTCAAACCTAAAACCAGAAAGGATCGCTCAGCAACCGTATGTTTTCTTGTCTCAGGCTTTAGCTCTGGGTTAGCGGGTGGGTTGTTTGGGATGGCAGGTCCACCGATTGTTTATCATCTCTATCGGCAACCTTTTTCTCTCGATCTGGTGCGAAGCACACTGCTGATGGTGTTCGCTTGTACGTCGATGTCACGTACGGTCAATGTCTACGCTGCAGGCGACATGGAACAGAGCATACTGTGGCTATCTGCTATTGCTGTTCCCTTGGTGGCGCTTGTCACGATGTTTGCTCGACGTTTCCCACCACCGTTGTCCAATGATCAACTCAGAAAGCTGGTGTTTATTGTGTTGATGTTGATTGGTGGGTACTTGATGGCGGTCTCTGCATGGTCGTTGTTTGGCTCTTCGTAAATCATTCTCGACAAAGGAGGCTAGTGAGTCGCTAGCCTAAGCTTCCCTGTTTAAACACGCTTCAGCATCTCAAATACGCTCTTAGATAATCCAAATAAGCAGCTCTCCTGCACATCTAAGGTGATGTTACTGCGGTAGTACGGACTCAAATCCACTCCCATCCCCACGCCATGAATCTCAATTCCGTTTTTGATCGACTCACGTTCAATCACTTGTTTGAGGTGGTTATCCAAATAGAACTGATCGTTGGCGGTGCTGGTGGCGGTATCCATCGGGCAGCCGTCTGAGAACACGATTAAAACCTTTCTTTGTGCACTGTGCAGTTGCAACCGCTGACTAGCGAACTGCACCGCTTCGCCATCAATCCCCTCTTTAAAGATGTCTGCTTTACGAAGACTCGCAATGCCAAGGCGAGATCGTCTCCAATGCGTATCAAAATCCTTAAACACGATGTGCCGAACTTCGTTCAAGCGGCCTGGGTGCTTTGGTTGGCCTTGTTTAAGCCACTGTCGATAGACCTTGCCACCATTCCAGTTGTTGGTAGTGAAGCCAATGATCTCAAATGGGATATGAGCCAATCCTACAGATTTGAGAATCGTATCCATCAACAAACTTAACTTGTGACTGTGCTTTTGCATAGAACCTGAACAATCCATCAAAAACGTGATGGCACATTGATGAGATGCGCCGATGTCAGGTTGATAAAAGACAGTGCGATCTAATGGCGAAGTGATGAGCTTGGTGATGGTAGTGGCGTTAACAATGCCTTCTTCTAAATGGTCCTGACGTCGGTTCCTCTGTGGCGTGGCAACAAAACTAGTGAGCATAGCGGCCAAACGGCGAGTGTTTACTTGTCTCGCCATGATGTCATCGGTGAGTTTCTGTCTCAGTTCGAGTGATAGGGCGCGCCTGACGAGTTTGTCTGCGGCGATGACTTGATCAAATTCTGAATTAAAGACCTGATAATTCGCGCCCGAAAGCTCGAACACCTTACTACTGCCTGTGATGTCAGTATCGACGTCTTGATCTTGAATGTCGCCATCAACGATAAGCGCAAGTTGCGCAAGGATCTTGATGTCTTCTTCAACGGTTGGCGTGGGCGAGTTATCGCTCTCTTGCTCTTGGTTGATGAGCTCTTGTGCAAGGGCTGCCAACTCGTTGGCGCTGTGTACAAATGACTCTTGGTCGGTTCTATGTTGCTTTAAGTGCTTCAGGCTATGCCCAAAAGTAGGCACGATGCCGGCGCGAGTCGATTCAATGGTTTCAGCGATAGGTTCAGAAACGGGAACACCAGTTAAACGGGTGTGGATGACTTGCATCAGAGTAAACAGCAACATGCCGATTCGTGATTCGGTGAAGCCATTCTGATGATATTGGCCGCTCCAATACGCAAAGTTGAATTGGATGCTAGTGGTCACGCCTTTTAGATAAGGTGGGACTTGAGATTCAACTCGAACCTGTTCGCAGAAGTCGTAAAGCAGACGTTCGACTTCGTTTTTCGGTCGCAATGAGTAATGAAGAACAGCATCTGAAAGCAAGAGTCGTAATGCCGATGAATCGATCTTGCCTTGCATCGAAAGCTTGCTGTTTCTAAGCTCATGGCGAGAAACAAAGGTGAGATCGTTGGTGTGTGCAGACTGGTAATAACAGGGGCTATTGCCTTTATAGAGACGTTCTCCCCGATAGTTCAGATTGAGTTCGCCACTGATTGCTCTGGCGACAGACACACCAATATCGAGGATCTTTTTCTGCTGAGAAGAAACATTGGCCATGGTTTACGACTCCGAGTGCGAATAGTTTTGAGTATGCACTTCCAAGGCTTCACCAAAGCAACGGAAATAGTATTCGCTAACCAGTTCTTTCTCTTCGTCTTCACAGCGATTTAAGAATGAAAGCCTAAATGCCGTCGCTACATCGTCGAATATTTGGATGTTTTCAGCCCAAGTGAGCACTGTTCGCGGAGACATCACAGTCGAAAGGTCGCCAGCCCGAAACCCGTTACGCGTTAATCTTGCGGTTGCGATCATTTTCTCGGCCAGTTGTCGGCCACTTTCATTATTCAGTTGCGGAAGCTTAGATAACACGATTTTGGTTTCATGTTGTGGGTCTAAATAGTTGAGCGTAGCGATGATGTTCCATCTATCTAACTGACTGTGGTTAAGCACTTGAGTACCCGAATACAAACCTGAAAAGTTACCCAAGCCAAGCGTGTTGCAGGTAGCAAACAGGCGGAAAGAAGGGTGAGGTGTGATCACTCGGTTTTGTTCTAAGGAGGTGTATTTGCCGTCTTGCTCTAATAATTGCTGAATCACAAACATCACGTCAGGGCGACCAGCGTCGTACTCATCCAATACCAGTGCGATGGGTTGTTGAATGCTCTGAGGAAGAATGCCTTCTTTAAACTCAGTCACCTGCATTCCGTCTTTAATGACGATGCTGTCTTTACCTATGAAATCCAATCGACTCAGGTGTCCGTCTAGGTTGATCCTCAAACACGGCCAATTCAATCTCGCGGCAATTTGTTCAATGTGAGAAGACTTGCCCGTCCCGTGCGTACCTTGTATTAGCGTGCGGCGATTGGAAGTGAACCCCGCCAATATGGCCAGCGTCACTTCAGGATCAAAACAGTAGTTAGGATCGATTTTTGGCACATACTCTCCCGCATGTTCAAACGCCATCACCGTTAGGTTGCTGTCGATGCCAAAGCACTCTCTTACACTTACTTGTCGCGTTGGTATCAATTCCGACTCTTTCATCATTCTTCCCTCTATATAACCCATTACTTGTCGCAGCTATTGCGCTATGTCGTCGATTATTAACAGCTCAACCTAAGTTAACGGCACTTTTTGTACTAAAAACTACCAATAATGTGATTCAGTTTTATTAATTAGAATGAGTTGTTCCAATTTAATATAAAAAGTTGACGCGCAAAAATTCTACTACTAAGGTGAAATTGAATTCGAAAAAGAGACAATTCATTCCGAAAAATGAAATTTTGATTAACTCAAGGAGAATGGAAGAATGAGCGAGCAAGAAAAACGTACGGTTGTTTCCGGCACAGTAACAATGACACCATCAGAAGCGTTCGTTGAAACTATGGTTGCTAATGATGTTACCGACATGTTCGGCATCATGGGGTCAGCATTTATGGACGCAATGGATATCTTTGCTCCTGCTGGCATTCGATTGGTCCCAGTAGTACACGAGCAAGGCGCTGCCCACATGGCAGATGGTTACTCTCGTGTATCTGGTCGCCACGGTGTGGTTATCGGGCAGAATGGCCCAGGTATCAGTAACTGTGTAACAGCAATTGCAGCTGCGTTCTGGGCACATAGCCCGGTCGTGATTGTGACGCCAGAGACAGGCACTAAAACAATGGGCTTAGGTGGTTTCCAAGAATGTAACCAGCTTCCAATGTTCCAAGAGTTTACTAAGTATCAAGGACACGTAACGCACCCAGATCGTATGGCGGAATACACAGGTCGATGCTTCGACCGTGCGATGAGTGAAATGGGTCCAACTCAACTGAACATTCCACGTGACTATTTCTACGGTGAAACTCAAACCGAGATCCCTCAACCAGCACGTTTAGACCGTGGCCCAGGTGGTGAAAAATCTCTGAACGAAGCGGCAGACTTGATTGCTGAAGCGAAATTCCCAGTCATCATTTCTGGTGGCGGCGTGGTAATGGCTGATGCCGTTCAAGAGTGTGCGGCACTGGCAGAACGACTAGGAGCACCCGTAGTAAACAGTTACCTACACAATGACTCGTTCCCTGCTAGCCACCCATTATGGTGTGGTCCTCTAGGCTATCAAGGTTCGAAAGCAGCAATGAAGTTGATGGCTCAAGCGGATGTGGTTATTGCTTTGGGTACACGTCTTGGTCCATTTGGTACGTTGCCTCAACATGGTATGGACTACTGGCCGAAGAACGCGAAAATCATTCAGATTGATGCCGACAACAAGATGCTAGGTCTGGTTAAGAAGATTTCAGTTGGTATCTGTGGTGATGCGAAAGCAGCTGCGGTTGCTCTATCTGAAAGATTGGAAGGCCGTGCATTGTTGTGTGATGACAATAAAGGCGCTCGTCAAGACACGGTCGCAACAGAGAAAGCACTTTGGGAAAAAGAGCTTGATGAGTGGACACACGAACGTGACTCGTTCAGCTTGGATATGATTGAAGAAAACTCACACGAGACTCCGTTCTCTGGTGGTGAATACCTTCACCCGCGCCAAGTATTGCGTGAGCTAGAAAAAGCGATGCCAGAAGACGTAATGGTCTCAACCGATATCGGTAACATCAACTCGGTGGCAAACAGCTACTTACGCTTTGAAAAACCACGTAGTTTCTTTGCGGCAATGAGTTTTGGTAACTGTGGTTACGCGTTCCCGACCATCATTGGCGCGAAAGCAGCAGCACCTCATCGCCCAGCTATCTCTTATGCAGGCGACGGTGCGTGGGGCATGAGCCTGATGGAAACCATGACATGTGTTCGTCATAACATTCCAGTGACAGCCGTGGTATTCCACAACCGTCAATGGGGTGCAGAGAAGAAGAACCAAGTCGACTTCTACAACCGACGCTTTGTTGCCGGTGAGCTAGATAACCAAAGCTTTGCTGAAATCGCACGAGCAATGGGCGCTGAAGGTATCACGGTTGATAAGCTAGAAGATGTAGGTCCAACCTTGCAAAAAGCCATCGACATGCAGATGAACGAAGGCAAAACAACCATCATTGAAATCATGTGTACTCAGGAGTTGGGCGACCCGTTCCGCCGAGATGCGCTATCAACACCGGTTCGTTTCCTAGATAAATACAAAGATTACGTATAAGTCGTAGGAAGTTTGTCCGGCCACGGTATTTTCGAGAGTGTTAGAGAAAGTGCAATCGAGAATGTGGTCGGGCAATATTAACGGGTATTGGCAATGTACTTAAGTGAATACCGGCAACCCGTATTTCAATAATCCTTAGTCAAACGTTAGAACATGAATTAAATGGCTGTGGTACATATAAGTGGTTTTAGTTATATAAACTTTGTCGTTCCTTATTAATCGACCCTTAGCTAATTGCTCCTTAGTTAATGGTTTTATAACTGTTAGTTATTGATGAGGATATATGGCTATTGATAAAGACATATACCTATTGTCATTTTTAAAATCATTCGTAACGATACTGATTAACCATGATAGTTAATTTTTAATTGTAATAAATTTAAATTAAGTGACCTATTACATGCATGCTGTGAACAATAAGCGTTATATAAGCTCACTCGAAGAGCTGTATAAAATAATTAATTCATTAATGAATGAATGCAGTGACCAACGTGGTTTGATGTATAACGTGTGTGATTATGAAAACAGTAATCTAATGCCAAGTTTAGGCCGTTCCAATCGTAAGAACATACGCCGTGTCGAACAAGAGTTGCTTTCAACAGTGAGGGTTTACGGTGGTCACTCGCTGAGTTCTAACGACATAAATGACTGGTTATTGATGTGTTTAGCCAAAAAGCAGGGCTTTCCCACCCGTTTACTGGAATGGACCGATAACCTGTTAAATGCGCTTTGGTCGGTGTGTCACAGCCAAAGTAAAGACTGCATAAACATAATTAAAGCTATTGATTATCAGTGGGTTAGTGTTTTTAGCTCGCCGTGTAATATCAACAAAACTCAGATATTTAATGTGGCGGATTGCGATCAGCAAGAGCCGCGCAAGGACAAGTGGTATTCCATTCACCCATTTAAGGAAGGTGGCAATGATGCCATTCAGCCTTTGTATGATGAGAAAGAGTATTCAAACGGTCTAGTGTCCGTTCATATTCTTCCATCAGTGAAAGTAAACCTGATAAAGGAGTTAATATCCATGAATGTTTTAAATGAACCGACAGAGTATGTCGAAGAGAAACTAACGGATTTAAAAAACGAAGCACATGCAGATAACAACCAAGTCATAAATAAAGGTGACGGCAATATTGAATTGCAAGTTAATACTCATGATCGTCAACTTGAACAGTATGGTCGAAAGTATCATCAAGACTTTGATTTCGACTAAAGGCTAACACGTTCTAATTTAATTATACCTCTTATGTCGTCAGTGAAAAGTTGATTAAATAAAATTAGAACACTAATTAATTTATAAAAAGATGAAATCTGTGAGCTTAGAGATTGTTTATAACCTAACTCGAAGTTAGAGTGATGAACCTTGTTATCAAGTTGTTAAATTTTCACAGATCTAGTTTAAACACTCTAATAAAAAAGTGGCGCAAAGCTACTGAAATTTAAACCAATAACGAAAACATAAAGGATTCTGGAATATGAATATGCAAACCAATGCAGCGACATTCGTGCTGGAAAACCAAGTCGATACCGCTTTTTTACAGTCTTTCAGTGATGCGTGGAATAACCATGATATTGAAGCACTCATGTCTTTCATGACAGAAGATTGTGTATTCCACACGGTGGCAGGAGAAGGCTTGCTTGGAAACACTATCGAAGGGTACGAAGCGGTTCGAAATAGCTTTGAATTGGTTTGGCAGAACTTTCCAGATGCAGCCTGGAGCGATCCTGTCCACTTTGTGTGTGGAGACCGCGCGGTAAGCGAATCAACGTTCTCTGCGACTAACCCAGATGGCACCGTCATCGAAGCTCGTATGGTTGATGTGTTTACCCTGAAAGATGGAAAAATCAGCGTAAAAATCTAAGCCCTGACGATAAACCGATTCGCACTGAGATGTTAAATCTAGCCAAAGAAAATGGTCGTGGCGTTTACACCTATCGATGGTTAAATCCGCTGTCGAGCAAAGTGGAAACTAAGCACACTTACTATCGAGTTATCGACAATAAGTTGGTTGGGGTGGGTTATTACACAAATTCAAACAACACGTAAACGCGTTTCTACGGAACCCTCAACCCAGTTAAATAAAGGGCTGGGGGCTCGAAATGCCGGTTTGTGTAAAAAAGCAATTTAGTAAAATTCACACTGTGTAATTTTTGTTGTGAAATTGTTTCAAAAATAACAGTAGTATGAAAAACATGGAAACCACACAGTAAAGAACAATTTTGAAAAGGGTCTATTGGGATGTTTGACCTAAATGAAATTTAAAGCCGTACGAGGGATAGACTATGAATATGCTGACACTAGACAAAACAGAACTTCACAGAAACCATTCAACTTTTATTGCTGAAGCTGTCTTTGCCGTCGAAATGGTGAAAGCAGACAAGCAACTCGAAAAGCAGAAAATGGCGAAACAGTTGCTTGATACTCTATTCCCTCTCGAGTCTGGTTCTCACGAAGATGTAGTGAGCTACGAGATCGATTACCGACACGTTCAGGTTTACTTCAAGAATGGCGAACATACTGGACTGAAACGCGCTAAACACTTTGTGGCTTACACAGGTGATAAATCTAAGCCTTCAGCAATCCTATTCCGTGATGAAAGCGGTACGCACGTTGAAGTGACAATCGGCGCTCGTAAAGGCACAGGCCGTCTGGAGCTGGTTGATATTCAAGATATCCAATTAGAGACGTGCACCACGTTTGGTCAAACTGAGGCGAGCCGTTCTTCTGGCATCCGTCACTGGGTGAGCTTAGTAAAAGGCGATGAAAGTGGCCGCCCGAATGCATCAAGTGAAGACAAAGAGTTCACGGCGAAAAATGGTGAAGACTATAACCTAGGTTTTTGCTTCGCCATCTAATGTACTGTCTTTGAAATGTACAGTGCTGCTCTGCTAGACGTAGCACTGACATTTGAATACTGATTTCTCTTTTACCTTTGGTAATTTCCCCGCCCCTATAGCGGTAATGCCGTTCACTTAA
>NZ_JBFRTR010000014.1:1910-52299 GCF_041474215.1 Vibrio sp. 10N.222.52.C12 | reverse complement strand
TTTTTTGTGCCGTCTGAAAGTAATCAATAGAGAAAACAGACAACAAAAAAGGCGAGTGATTTAATCGTCATTCGCCTTTTTAACAATCTGCTTAAGAGCATTGAGCTCTCATGAGCTTATTGGTTTTTAGTACTCTAGATCTTCACTGCCACCCGCAGCTGTAAACCATGCCGTTAGGTGTGTTTTAAGATCTTTCAATTCGTCAGGGCCAATCAATGCAAGGCCAAGATCTTCAGCTCGTGTGATGTCGTTATGGCGAAGAGGGCGGAAGCTCACTAACATTGCACGTGCTTGTAGGCCACCTAGCAGGTCTCTAAGCGATTCCAGTTTGTACAAGGTGTCATCACCATCATCACGCATGCCTTTGGTCTTACATTCGATGATGTGCAGCTTATTGTTCACCACAGAGGCAACATCAAGCTCGTTACGAACCTCACGTTCACCCAGTTGACGGTATACCTGAACATTCAAAGAACGGTCTTGAATGGTCGGCATGTCATCTTGGATCTGCTTAACTGTGCTGTGAACCAATGTTTCAAGCCATTCACCGTTTGAGAAGCGGCGCGCGTCTTCGTTGGCAAAGGTCAAAATACCATTGTCGTAAGTCGCAATTTTAGCTTCAACCAAATCGCTCAACAGCATGTTGAGCTCGCGATAGCCTTGTTGCTTCTCAGATAGGCCTACATCAAGTTTTTGTTCTTTACGGCAGGTCGTTGCTAGGTAGTTCAATGTCGCAAGGCCAGGGCCTAGTTCGAGTGCGTTACTTGCCCAACGTTCACCCAGTTCATAAAGTTTCTGATCCAGTTGCGGAGACAGCTGAACATCGCTGAATTCACCGCGAGCACCGAACACAGTTAGGTAGTCGTCGATAGTGATGCGGTCTTGAACTTGTGCGTCTTCTTTACCATTAGGGTACAACCAGCAAAGCTTGTCGCTATTTGGTTCAACCACGAAGATTGGCCAGTGGTAAGTACGGAATACTTCGTACACAGAAAGTAGGCGGTGACGGAGGCCACAACTTGCGTTGAGCTTCACTTCTTGACCGCGTGCTTTGAGGTCTTCGGCAAGGGTTTGGATAGATTCTTTAATGACAGATGTATTTACGATGGTCGGAATTTCGAAAAACTCACTCGTAATGTCGCGCTTGTGCAAAACGCTGTCTAAACGTTTGTACATACTGACTTGATTTTTGTCACCGATAAACACGATGTGAGTGCTGACCGTTCGGTTATCAAGTAATGGGGTGAGCAAGCGAATGGGGTCTTGATCGATAATGCCAACATGAACAGCCATATAAATTCCTTAATAGCGGCTCGCTCATAAAGGTGAAAGAAAAAACGGGAAGCAGCAAGCCTTAATAATCATATAATGACAAAGCTCATAAAAAACAAGGGCAACCCTTGATAAAAGTTGCCCTAGCTCAATTAGTCACCACTATTGGGTAAGAAGTCTCAACAATCTCACTAAATATCTATCGATTCTTCATTTATCTATAGTTTGAATTGATGTACTAAATCACCTTGCTGATTCGCCAAAATTGTTAGGTTTTGGCTTGCCTCCGCAATTGAAGACATCGCTTGGTAACTCTTATCTGCGATGTGGTTGATGTCTTCGATGTTGCGTGCAATATCACCAGACGTTTCACTCTGCTCAGCGGCTGCTTGAGAGATGTGTGTACTCATGTGGCTGATCTCTAGAATCAAGGCTTGGATCTCTTCCATCGCACTGTTTGCACTTGAAGCTTGTTGAACCGACATGTCCATATCGCTCATACAGCTTTCAATTACGTTACTTGCCGTTTTCGAGCTTGATTGCAGATTGCTGATCATAGTCTCGATTTCAGAGGTTGATTGAGTGGTCTTCTGTGCTAGCACTCGTACTTCATCAGCAACGACTGCAAAACCACGACCTTGTTCACCTGCACGCGCTGCTTCGATTGCCGCATTAAGTGCAAGTAGGTTGGTCTGTTCAGCAATGCCACGAATAACGTCAAGGATTGAACCAATCTGGCTACTCATCTGTTGCAGTTCGCCTACAGCTCCCACCGATTCAGTCAGGCGAACCTCAAGCTGATTAATGGTGCTGATGTTGGTGTTCATTATCTGACGACCAGATTCAGAAGCCGATTCTACTTGTTGAACCATGGTGAGTGAGCTTTGCGCGCTGTTCGCCACTTCTTGTACAGAATGAGACATCTCTGTCATTGCGGTCGCAACGGTAGCGGTTTGTTCGCGTTGACTGTTCAGTTGAGCCTGCGTTTCAGATGACGTCTTCTGGTTGACGCTTGCAGTCTTAGTTAAGTCATCTGAAGCGTCATTCAGCTTCACAAGGATGTTGTGTAGGTTGTCAGCCAAGGTGTTGATGTGACGGCTCACGCGGCTGAATTCGTTGTCGTAGCGAATATCGATACGCTGAGTCATATCGCCTTCGGTTAGACCTTCTAACGTACCGAGGATGCGAGTTAATGGCTCTCGTACGCTATGTGCAATGTGGTAACCAATTGCAGCTGCGAACACGGTTACAACAATGCCAATTGCAATCGCGTTGAATAGGCCTTTGTCGTAGATGCTGCTTGCGTCTGCTAGTGATGAGTTGAGTTGCTCTTCAGCAGTTACGTTGAACGAGTCCAAAACAGCCATTGCTTGGTCAACTTCTACAGCTAGGTTGGCGATGTTCACGTACAGCGCTTGCTTGGCTTGTAGGTAGTTGTTGTGTTTGTCTAGTACGCCACCTTTCTGACCAACGTCTTTGGTGAACTTCTGAACCGACTCATCGAAGACATTTTTAAGTGCTGGTAGTTGTGTTGATAGACCGCGATAAGCATAGTTAAGGTGAGTAACGGCCTTTTTATTTTGGTTAACGGCTTTCTGAACGAAGGCAACATCAGAGCTAGCTAGTGCATCAGAGGTGATGACCTCTGCGTCTTGCAGTTTAATGAAGTAGCTCTTTGCCATCACTTTTACAGAGATGCTTTTTTGGTCGGCGACGTACTCTTTCATGCCAACGGTTAATTCTGAATGTAAACGTTGGAAGTCACGAGAGGCTTTTTGCACTTGTTCTTGCGCTTCGAACATCGCAACGTAGTTGTTCATCGCTTCGTCAGCTTCGGCGAAGTAGCGTTCTTCCATTGCTCTTAATTGCGCGATACGTTCAATAAGTGAAGCATTGTTTTGGCTTGCCGCTTCTAAACTACCGAGAACTTCTGAAAACGAGTTTTGTGATGCAGCAAATTCTGTACGCATTGCAGACATGCGTTCAGCGTTTTGTGTGGTTAAGAAATCTTTGAATGACTTATCAGCAGAAAGCAATTGAACACTTGTTTGATTTGAAAGCGCAACAAGTGGCAATGAGGTTTCTGAGACACTCTCAAAATTGCTGTGTATCTGATTCATGCTGTTCATCATGATGGTTATCGTGACTGCGAACATGATGATGATCAGTGCGAAACCAGCGTACATACGCTTGATCACAGATCCCTTCATGGCTTTCTCCCTAAATAAAAATGCAGACCTAATGTCAGGTCAAAGTAAAACTAACAAAATTGTCAGCATTCTATTGAGCTCGGCTTACGCGTTTTATGACGCATACGTCAAAAATAACGCTCAGTTATAACCAACATGCCATTCTTGAGAGCTAAGGCTCGTTTTCTTTGATTTGAACGGTGTTTTTTATTATGCTTTAAAGCAGATTTATTGTGGTTTTATGCGGCATAGCGCATACTCAAAGCATTAAAAAATAAATGTTTTATCGGAGAGAAACATGGCTGAAGAAACCATTTTTACTAAGATCATCAACAAAGAAATCCCAGCAGATCTACTATACCAAGACGATTTAGTAACCGCATTCCGCGATATTAACCCTCGTGCGCCAAGCCATATCCTAATCATCCCAAACAAGCTGATTCCGACAACCAACGATGTTGAAGTCGAAGATGAAGCGATGATGGGGCGCATGTTTACTGTTGCTCGTAAGTTAGCAAAAGAAGAAGGCATCGCAGAAGATGGCTATCGTCTTATCGTGAACTGTAACTCTCACGGTGGCCAAGAGGTTTATCATATTCACATGCACTTGGTTGGTGGTCGTCCACTTGGCCCCCTATTAATGAGCTAATGAAAAGCTAACGAGTTAATGAAAGCTAATGAGCTAGTTTAAACGCGCTCATTAGTGGGTTAACACAAGTAGTTAGTTGGAAAATTTGTAGTTTGTATGCCAACTTTAAGTTCTATCTGTTGTCTGAATGTCGGCATCGCTTAGGCAGAGGCTATATCAGTAGGATTTCAACTGGCTTGAGATCCTTTTTACAACACGTTTCGTTTTGATAATGAGACCATTAAAGGTCAGCAGACCCTAATAAAGTAGGCATTTTAAACATGCACGGAGACGATAAGTGAAGCAACAGTTTAGATTCGCTTCCATTGCCCTGTTATCGGCGTTGACCGTAGGTTGTGCGAGTATGTCTGCAGGAAGCCTGTTCAGCCATTACAGCGCACAGAACAAAGCGATCTACCAAGCCGTTAAATCTGGAGATTATTCAGAGGCTCAGCAAGAGCTACCAGATTACGCGGCAGGCGACATCCTTGATAACTTTGAAAGAGGCAGAATTAATCTGCTGGATCAAAAATACCCTGAGAGTAAGGCTTCGTTTGAAGTGGCTGATCAGGCGGTTACTGAGCAGCAACGCAAAGCCGTGATCTCAATCTCAGACAGTGCAACCAGTGTGGGTGCGTTGGCTGTGAATGACAATATTACCGAGTATGTGCCAGCCGATTATGAGTTGGGCTTTCTTCATCTATATCTCGGTTTAAATTACCTTAAGAAAAACGACTTAGAAGGTGCGGTGATCGAAATGCGTCGCGCCAACCAAGTTCAAGAACAAGCGAAGAAGCAACGCGAAGCAGAATTAGACAAAGCAGCCAGCGATGCGAAGAAGCAAGGCTTGTCTGCCAATGTGGGTAGCATCCTTGCTAATTACCCTGATGCGGGTAAAAAGCTACAGTCAGTACAGAATGCGTATCTGATGTTCTTGTCTGGTCTGCTTTATGAAGCGTCAAATGACTTAAACAGCGCCTACGTTGACTATCGTCGTGCTTTGGCTGTGATGCCAGAGAACCAAGAAATCATCGATAGAACCATGGCAACAGCCGCTCGTTTAGGGATGCGACAAGATTTAGCGACGTTAGAAAAACGCTATAAGCAATCTTCTAAACTTAGTGCAGGTGAAGGGCGAGTGATTGTTCTTCAAGAGCAGAGCGCTGTACAAGCTATGGACAGTTGGCGACTGGATTTACCTGTTTATGACAGTCGCGATCAGGGGGCAATATACTCTCTTGCGCTGCCATATTACCCAAGTCAAAACGTAGAGCGCTTTTCTGCCTTGCGAATCAGCGGACAGCCGCTACAAGAACATTTGATCACTGATGTAAACGCGATGGCGCAGAACGATCTATCTGAACGTATGACGAGCATTGTTATTCGCCAAGCGCTACGTGTAGTCGCGAAAGATCGCATTCGTAAAGAGGCAACCAAAGGCGATGATGTCGGTAATATTCTGTTCAACGTGTGGAACACACTGACAGAGCAACCAGACACTCGTAGTTGGCAATCATTACCTGCAGAGATTAAGAGCAGCACGTTTGTAGCAAACAGCGGTCAATATACGTTGGAAGCGGGCGCTAAAACGTACGACTTTGATATTCGAGGAGGGCAGACCACCTTGGTGTGGATTTCTCGACAAGGAAACAATGCAACAATGTGGCATAAACAGCTAGGGAGGCTGTAATGAAAAAGTGGTTAGTGAGCTTAGCAGCGGTTATGGCTCTGGCTGGTTGTGCTGATAATACAGCTGGCGTAAGGGTCGATAGTCTGACTCAGAACGTTTTCTTTGGTGACAAGGTATTGGGCAGCCGTTTACAGGTTGAAGATATTCGCACCGATCTGGTCGACGGTCATACGCGAGGAATCGTTCGTTTAAACAGTAACTATAAAGGCGATCAACATATTCTTTATCGTTTTTACTGGTACGACGATGCCGGGCTTGAGGTCAACCTTAAACAAGGTCCTTGGAAGCAAGCGATTGTTCGTGGTTTTGAAAGTATTTCGTTGTCGGAAGTGTCGGTAAACCCGAAAGCGACTCAGTTCAGAGTCCAGTTCCGAGAGCAGTAAGTTAGATTAAACGGGTCTCATGATTCGTAAATACAAGAATTTAAGAGTGTGGGTAACCCCGCTCAGTGATAAGTTGAGGAAACAAAATGAAAAAGAGTGTCATTGCGCTACTAGGTTTAGCGGTTATTTTAGGCGGTTGTTCAAACAAGGTAAGCTACGGTGATGCACAAGCAGTAGAAACCACGACAATCGATTTCGGTTCAACTGACCTTCAAACGATTGCGGGTGAAATGGTCGATAGCATGATGGCGTCTGGTTCTGTGTCTTACATTACTCGTGAACAGCGTCCAATCGTGTTTGTAGAGCGAATCAAGAACAAAACAAGTGAGCACATCGATACTGAGTCAATCACTGACACTATCAGTACTAAGATGCTGAACTCTGGTAAGTTCCGTTTCGTTGATATGGACCGTGTAGAGTCTGTTCGTGACCAATTGAACTTCCAAAATAATGATGAGCTTGTAAACCAAAGCTCAGCAATTCAATTCGGTAAAATGGTCGGTGCTCAATACATGCTGTACGGCAACCTATCAAGCATCGTTAAGAAAGACGGTAGCGACGAAGACGTTTACTACAAAATGACGATGCGTCTAATGGATCTTGAGTCTGGCTTGATTGAATGGGCTGACGAGACTGAAATCCGTAAGCAACAATCTAAGAGCCTACTAGGCCTTTAATTTCGCTTACTTGCCAACTAAACGCAGCCAGTTTTGACCGCGTCTAGTCTTGGCAGCGCATAGCTTGGCCACACATAGCTTGGTCACACGCCAATGCAGTGCATGATGTGCTGTTTATGAAGAGACACTGGCTTTTGGTCAGTGTCTTTTTTGTAGGGAAATGAAGACGTTTATAGGGAGTAAATATGGCAATTTTTTCTTGGTCTGAGGCTAAGCTTCTTGATACCAGTTTGAGTTCGCTTGATGGTTACTTTTCTGAGCCACCTGTTAGAGCTCAAACGCTGACCGGCGGGTTGACTAATCGATGTTGGAAGTTGGTGTTAGCCGATGGCACTGCGTATGTTTGGCGTCCAATCACTCCCATCACCAAAGCCTTCTTTATCTCTCGTCATGAAGAGTATCAAGTGCTTTCCGCAATTGAGCGTCTAGGTATTGGACCAAGTCCAATAGTGGTCAATGAGCAAGGCTTATTGGTTGAATGGATTGCGGGTAAGACGCTTTACGAAGGCTTAGAGCTTGATGATTTGTTGAAGACTCTGATCTCGGTGCATTTGGTTAACACCGCGCGATTGCCGCTCCAACCGTTCAGTTTCACAGCGCGAGTCGATCATTACTGGCTGCAACTTGATTCGATTCATAAGACTGAAACCTGCACCAAGATTTATCAAGAGTGGCGCGTGGCTCCAAGTATCCCAAATGTTGACCTGTCTTTGTGCCATTTTGATTTAGGTGGTTATAACTTAGTGAGAAATAGCGATGGGATTAAGATTATTGATTGGGAATATGCAGCATTAGCTGACCCTAGACTTGATCTTACGTTGACCATTGCTGTTGCAGGATTACCAGTTGCTGAAGCCGTTAACAAGTACTGTCAGCTGCGAGGCATCCATGATGCCCAACCTTGGCTTGATGGGGTAGAAGCATGGTTACCAAGAAGCCAAATGATGGCGATGCTGTGGTATTTGCTTGCTCATCAGCTCTGGGGCGATGAAAGTTATCTGCGTGAAGCAGAGGCGCTGAGTCACACTTTATGTAGCTAGGATCACGTTTAGGAAGTGAAAAATATAATTTCGTTCGTGTTCCCTTTAAAACCTTATTTTTCATGTTAGATTAATTAAAACGTACCAATATTCAACAAGGAGGTACTAATGATTATTTATCTACATGGCTTCGACTCAACTAGCCCGGGCAATCACGAAAAAATACTGCAGTTGCAATTCATTGATGATGACGTTCGTTTCATCAACTACAGTACTTTGCATCCAAAACACGACATGCAACATTTGCTAAAAGAAGTGCATAAAGTGATAGAGCAATCCGATGACCCGCATCCGATCATTTGTGGTGTAGGCTTAGGTGGTTTTTGGTCTGAACGTATTGGTTTCTTATGTGGTATTAAGCAGGTGGTGTTCAACCCGAATCTGCACCCTGAGAACAACATGGTAGGTCGAATTGACCGTCCAGAAGAGTACGAAGACATCGCGACTAAGTGTGTTGCTCAATATCGTATGAAGAACAAAGGTCGCTGTTTAGTGGTGCTTTCTCGTGAAGATGAGATTCACGACAATACCAAAACAGCTGCCGCGTTAGAAGATTATTATGATGTCATCTGGGACGAAAAAGAGAGTCATAAGTTCAAAAAAATCTCTCAGCACTTGCAGACAATGAAAGCGTTTAAAAACGCTTAATTATTCCAGTTATTTTATAAAAGCAGCATTCAATTGAGTGCTGCTTTTTTTACATCTGAACCCAAGAGCCGAACATTAATCAAATGGTTGTAGTTATTTTTTTGAAGAGTTTGAGCATTTAAAGATAAGTTTGCGCAAACGTTAACTAATTCGCCGCGAATCCTCATTGTGGGTAAGGATTTTTGTTGCGGTCATCTTTTTGCTATATATAATGTTCCCAAGCAAAATATTTTGATAAATATCAAGAAAAATTGAGAGCGAGTGATAAAACTTGCCCATTATTTGTGCTCTACCTCTCAGGTAGTCACCTTTTTTATCCAAGTGAGCAAAGCGGCAAGCCAATGTTTGTTGCTTGTAACCCCTCTAACTACTCGGTGAGCTGTCGTTATTCTTTTTCGCGGTAATCCAATTTGTACAGCCTTCGCATTCAAGGCCTAGTAGATACATAGAATTTATCGGTTGGAGTAATCGAGCCGAACCCCATTTATTCATTTTGTAGAGGATTGTCATTGTGACAAAAATTATCGTAGTAGGCGGTGGAGCTGGTGGTCTAGAACTAGCAACTAAGCTAGGCCGCACTTTAGGTCGTAAAAAGCGTGCCCAGATTACTCTGGTAGACCGTAAAGCAAGCCACCTATGGAAACCATTACTTCATGAAGTAGCAACGGGTTCATTGGACGAGGGTGTTGATGCGTTAAGCTACCGCGCACACGCAAAAAACCATTACTTCGATTTCCAAATGGGCAGCCTGAACGACATCGATCGTGAGCGTAAAGTGATTGCACTAAGCGAGCTTACAGACGAGCACGGTGAACTGCTGATGCCAAGCCGTGAACTTGAATACGATATTCTAGTGATGGCGCTAGGCTCAACGTCAAACGACTTCAACACTCCAGGCGTTCGTGACAACTGTATTTTCCTTGATAGCCCAGAGCAAGCACACCGTTTCCGTACAGAAATGAACAATCAGTTCTTAAAGCTTCACGCTAAGAACGGTCAAGGCACGGTAGACATCGCGATTGTTGGTGCTGGTGCAACTGGTGTAGAGCTTTCTGCAGAGCTACACAACGCCGTTAAAGAACTTCGTACTTACGGCTTCGGCGACCTAGATTCAAGCAAGCTGAACGTAAACCTAGTTGAAGCGGGTGAGCGTATTCTTCCAGCTCTACCTCCTCGTATTTCAAGTGCAGCACACTCTGAGCTAACCAAGCTTGGTGTGAACGTTCGTACGAATACGATGGTGACTCAGGCGGATTCTGACGGCCTAACAACCAAAGATGGTGACAAGATCCCAGCTCAAATCATGGTATGGGCAGCAGGTATCAAAGCACCAGATTTCATGAAAGATATCGGTGGTCTTGAAACCAACCGTATCAACCAGTTGGTTGTGAAGAACACGCTGCAAACAACACTGGATGACAACATCTTTGCAATCGGTGACTTGGCGCAATGTACACAAGCAGACGGTTCATTCGTTCCGCCACGTGCACAAGCGGCTCACCAAATGGCAAGCTGTGCATTCAGCAACATCATTGCTAAGTTGAACGGTCGTGACCTGAAAGACTACATCTACAAAGACAAAGGCTCGCTAGTTTCACTTAGCCGTTTCTCTACGGTAGGTAGTTTGATGGGTAACCTGACGAAAGGCTCGATGATGGTCGAAGGTCGTATTGCTCGTGTGGTTTACATCTCTTTGTACCGCATGCACCAGATGGCGCTTCACGGCTTAATCAAAACATCACTGATGATGCTGGTTGGTCGTATTAACCGTGTACTTCGTCCAAACCTAAAGCTTCACTAATCAGGTAAGCCTTCTCAGAGCATTACGCTGATAATAAAAAAGAGCTCTTCGGAGCTCTTTTTTGATCGTGTCGATTATGGATTATCGCAGGTGTTGAACTCATTTCTGCTGTTAAGACGTTGGAGGTAGCACAGAATAAACCACGCCATCTTTCGGCTTACCGTTAAACAGAAATCGATTCTGGGCAATGGTTTCTCGCTCAGCGCCACACTTCTCGATCAACTTTTGGCTGGGTAGGTTCTCGGTATCGCAGACAATCTCCAAACGCGTTAACTTGAGTTGCGCGAAACAAAATTCAAATAGGGCGAACATCGCTTCTTTGGCGATCCCTCTCCTTTGAAAGTCATCACCGACCCAATAACCTAAACTCGCCATATTAAAGGTGTGGTAAAGCTCATTAATGGCAACCATACCGACTAACTTATCGCTTTTTCGTTCAAAGATGCCAAAGCCAAACGCATCGGCTTTCACCCAGTTCAGGCGAGTTGCCAGAATAAATTTCTCGGCCTCGACGATAGAAAACTCTTTATGACACCAGTCGACCCATGGCAGCAAGCTAGGGGAGGACTTAACCAGCTGAGAAAATTCTTGAGCATCTGAGGCCTCAATGATTTTAAGGCTAAGATTTTGTGTGTTGATCTGAAATTCAGGGCTCATAGAGCGTACCAAGTAACGTGTAAGTACTGAGCAAAGAGAGTCAGTACAGAATAAAGATAGATAGCACTTAATAAAACGCCCTCACTAGGAGGGCGGATTGAATTATTTATATAATTATAGCCGAATCGGCAAGTAATTTACTGCGCTACACGTCTAACTTGAATCACCATTCCAAGAAGTGGGTGGTCAAGGTAATGAGTTTCTGTACTGCGCATACGACGTTTTTGGTCCATGCGGTAGCTCTTAAGGAACTCTTGGACTTCAACCGTCGGAGAAATTTCAGTTAGATTGCCCACCTGGACGTTGCTTTCTGCGCCACTTACTGGTGAATCTAGCTCAATTTGTTGCTCTTGTAGAGTCACTTCACGAACGCTTGGCGCTTTTAAATCTAATGTCGTTTCAGCGTATAGGTAGTGCTGAACGTAGATTTGCAGCTTGCCGTCTAATTCGTAGAGTGGCTTATCAATGGTTTCTTCTTGGAACCCATCAGCGCTGCCTGCAGTGATTGCGCCTTTTTCAGAGCCATCAGCATTAAACTGTTTAGAGAAATCTTTACCTGCTTGAATATGGAAAACAGGTGCCGAGCTCTTACCTTGGTCGCCTTGACGCCAAGCGGTATGCATCAGAACTTCAAAGCCAGCGTGTTTACGTAGCTTGTCTTTCTGAGGCGTTAACTTGTATTCCGAGTAAGGTAGCATTTGAACGCCTTTCTTTGCTCGGTATTGGGTATCTTGAAATGAACCAACGCGTTCAAGTGAAATCTTAGGCTGTGTATTTGGCCAAGATTCGTTCACCTTCTCTGCATCAACAGCGCGCTTAAAAATGATCACTTCTATATCAAATTGTCTCTGCGCCAAACTTGGCAGTGAGACGAACAATAGTAGCAGTGGGATCAGTCTTTTCATTTTTACTCCGTCTTCCAGCCGAACTACCGGCTGGATAATTTATATGTGCAAGTGGATTGGGTCTTATGCTGAAGGCAGCAAGTTTTGTCTGAATTCGCCCAATAAATCACTAACAAATTGAATTCGCTTCCGTCTGTCGACCAATGGTATCGTAAACTTGAACTTTGTTGGTCCTTCCATTGAAAACTTTTGCGGTTGAGATTGCAACAGTTTAACAAGGTAGGTCGGGTTTATGTCAGCATCCGGGTAGAATTCTAAGAATCCACCCTTATCGTGGGCTTCAATTTTCTTCGCTTTGATAGACGCTGCGGCTAATTTTAGCTCAGAAACTGATAACAAGTTCTTGGTTGCATCAGGCAGAAGGCCGAAGCGATCAATCAGCTCGACTTTCAACTCTGCCAATTCGTCGGTGTCACTCACACTCGCAATACGTTTGTATGTTGATAAACGCGTGTTGATGTCTGGAATATAGTCGTCTGGCAATAGTGCAGGCAGACGCATCTCAATTTCAGTTTGTTCACGCAATAGATCATCAAGCGAAGGCTCTCGACCTTCTTTCAACGCTTCAACCGCTTGTTCAAGCATCTCCATGTACAAGGTGAAACCAACCGACTGGATTTGACCACTCTGTTCATCACCCAACAGCTCACCCGCACCACGAATCTCTAAATCGTGAGTTGCTAGGGTAAAGCCTGCGCCCAAGTCTTCGAGCGAAGCTATCGCATCCAATCGCTTGATCGCATCTTTGGTCATTGCTTTAGGGTGTGGCGTTAACAAGTAAGCATAAGCTTGGTGGTGCGAACGACCTACACGACCACGTAATTGGTGCAGCTGTGCTAAACCAAGGTTATCGGCTCTGTCCATCAAGATGGTATTTGCCGTTGGTACGTCGATACCGGTTTCAATGATGGTTGTACACACCAGTAAGTTGAAGCGCTGGTGGTAGAAGTCATTCATGATGCGTTCCAGTTCGCGCTCTCGCATCTGGCCATGAGCTACAGTCACGCGCGCCTCTGGAATCAGCTTTTGCAATGACTCTGCTGTTTTCTCAATCGTGTCGACTTGGTTGTGTAGGAAGTAAACCTGGCCACCACGCATGATTTCACGCAGCACCGCTTCTCTGACGATGGCATCATCACTCTCGCGAACGAAGGTTTTAATTGCCAAGCGTCGTGCGGGTGGTGTAGCGATGATCGAAAGGTCACGCATGCCACTCATTGCCATGTTCAGCGTTCGCGGGATCGGTGTCGCAGTAAGCGTTAGAATATCGACATCCGCACGCATCGCTTTCACTTTCTCTTTCTGACGTACACCAAATCTGTGTTCTTCATCGACAACCAGCAGGCCTAGGTCTTTAAACTTAATATCGCTCGAAAGCAGCTTGTGAGTCCCGACTAGGATATCCACTTTACCGTCGGCGACATCTTGCATGATTAGTTTTTGCTCTTTAGCTGATTTGAATCGGGATAGAACCTCAACACGAATCGGCAAGTTGGCGAAACGGTCACGGAAGTTTTCGAAGTGTTGCTGAGCAAGTAGAGTAGTAGGAACTAAAACCGCTACTTGTTTGCTGTTGTCGGTACAAACGAATGCTGCACGCATCGCGACTTCGGTTTTACCAAAGCCAACATCACCACACACCAAACGGTCCATGGCTTTGGCTTGGCACATATCAGACATAACAGCATTGATGGCCATCGCTTGGTCATCGGTTTCTTCAAACGGGAAGCCAGATTTGAAAGTCGCGTATTGGCCGCGGTCGAGTACAAACTTGTAGCCAGGTTTTAGCTCACGCTTAGCGTAAACATCAAGTAGTTCTGCTGCAACATCACGGACTTTCTCCGCGGCGCGTTTACGCGCTTTTTGCCACGCTTCGCCACCGAGTTTATGTAGCGGTGCAGAATCTTCAGCGCCACCCGAGTAACGCCCGATTAAGTTCAAAGAAGCAACTGGCACGTAGAGCTTGGCATCGTTTTGATACTCCAGCGTTACGTATTCTGTTTTCATGCCACCGGCTTCGAGTGTTTGCAAGCCGATGTAGCGACCAATACCGTGGTCAATGTGCACAACAGGTTGACCCGGTTTAAGTTCGGCTAAGTGACGAATGACAGTATCGCTGTTAACGCTTTTCTTGTCTTTCTTACGGCGCTGAACAACGCGATCACCCAACAGGTCGCTTTCACAGATAAGGGAGATGTTTTGCTCTTCGTGGATAAAGCCATGTTCCGCTGACCCTAGGATCAGGCTGAACTTATGTTTACCTTTAATCGCCGCATCGAGGTTTTCAACTTCGCTTGGACGAACTTTGATACCTCGAAGTAATTCACTCAGAGCCTCACGACGACCTTCTGACTCAACTGAAAAGACGACTTTGCCTTCGAAGGCTTCAGTGAACTTTCTTAGGTTTGCGAGTGGCTCTTTATTCTGATGCTGAACACTTAGATCAGGAAGAGACACAACCGGAAGGTTGGTACGTCCAGCTTTCTCTTCAATTGAATCTAAGCTCAGATTGACTTGTGGCTTCTGTTTGAAGTGTGCGAACAGCTCGTCTTTCTTCAGCCACAGTTGTTCAGGCGTGAGAAGTGGCCGTAATGGGTCAACACCGCGCTGTTCGTATCGATGAGCAACGTCCGTTAGGAATGAGTCTACTGCAGTCTCGACATCACCTAGAATCAGCAGTTGCGCTTCATCGGCAACGTAATCAAACAAGGTTTCTGTGTGATCGAAGAACAGTGGTTGCCAATACTCAATACCAGCAGGCCATGTGCCTTTAGATACCTGCATATAAACCGATTCTGGTTCGCGGCGGGCATCAAACTGTTGGCGCCAACGAATACGGAAATCTTCAATTGCCGTTTCCGAGGTTGGGAATTCGTGAGCAGGCAGCAGGCGGATCTCAGAGATGTCTTCAATAGAACGTTGGTTTTCAGGATCGAAGGTACGAATGGTATCGATCTCATCATCGAAGAAATCGATACGATACGGGTCTTTGCTGCCCATCGGGAACAGGTCGAGAATCGAACCACGACTTGCGTATTCACCTGGGCCAAACACTTGATCAACGTAGCGATAGCCTGACTTTTCAAGCTGTAGGCGCAGTTTCTCAAGCGAGTAGAGATCGCCCGTTTTCACCATTAACGTGTGTTGTAGCAAAAAGTCTCGCGGTGACTGGCGTTGCAATAACGTGCTGATCGGAACGATCGTGATGCCATCTTTTAGTGTTGGCAGTGCGTAAAGGCGTGCGATACGATCTGAGATGATCTCTTGGTGCGGCGAGAAGCTATCGTATGGCAGCGTTTCCCAGTCAGGGAATAATGCGACTTCATGTGCCGTAAACTGTTCAATTTCAGATTGAAGCTTAAGCGCCACTTGTGGGTCGGGTACAGCCAAGACGGTATGGCTGTTGTGTTGCTCTGCGAGTTTGGCAATGGCAAGAGCGAGAGACGAACCGACTAGGTTACCGATGTGCTTTTTGTCACCGGCACCTTTAAGTTTAGGTAGTGTAAATATGGATTTTTTGGTCATGTTAATTTACTTGTTATCTCGGTCTAGAGAGCGTTGACGCAAGAGTTTCTGTTGTTGATAAAGTGCCGCTTTAATTAGCAGGTCTTGGTCGGTATCGCGAAGATGAGCGTATTTAAATTTGATTTCGAAACCTGAGTCTTTCGCCTCGCTAGCAAATACTTCTGCGTAGCAATAAATGGCTGCAGCTGGGTGCTCTAGAAAAAGTTTGGCTTTTACTAAGCGACCCGGTTCGATGTCTGCTTTTGAAAAGCAGGAAAACTGACTCGCACCAAATGAATAGGTGTGAGTGCGAAATTTCTCATCATCTTGCTGCGATAACATAAAGCTCAACAAGAGGTTTAATTTTGAGTTTTGTGCATCCAATAAACTGGTGACATTCTTCAAGTCGCTGTTTTTCAGTTCCGCTCGAGCGCTGTCAGCTAACAGATCCAATTGGCTAAATTCACTTGCCACCACAAATGGTGCTGGGATCTCAGATTCGAATTGAATTTGAGAAGGTAAAGTGAAGCCGCTGTCCATTGGTTCAATATTAGCGGTAAGGCTATGGTGAACGGTGAAAAACTCTTGTTCTGTCATGCGTTAGTTCCTTGAAGTGATCTATTGATTATCGCTATGTGGCCGCAGTAATCAAGGTCAGTTAATTGAAAGTCTCAAATAGTTGTTTGAAATTTGGCTATTTGACAAGGTTCTGTTTTTCAAGCCTAACTAATTGAGTTAATTCACTCTATATTTTCAATTAACCCCTACACAGTAACAGCAATACCCGTTACATTAACCCGCATCCCCTTTAGATGGTTCAAAGTATGTTTCATCCTATTTCGTTGTTTGTTGGCCTACGCTATTTGAAAGGCCGTTCAGGTGATCGCTTTAGCCGTTTTGTTTCTTATATGTCGACGGCAGGTATCACCATTGGTGTGCTGTCTTTGGTTACTGTTTTATCGGTAATGAATGGATTCGAAGCGCAGTTAAAAGACCGAATTCTTGGAGTTCTTCCTCAAGCGGTGGTTTATGAGCAAGGTGGCACCACTTCTCTTTTTGCCCAAGCGCCTAATTTTGCAGAGCAAATCTCGCTTAATGGTCACGTTGAACCGATTGTCCGCAGTGAGGCAGTGATTCAGAGTCCGGCTCAATTATCTGCGGGTTTGTTAATTGGCATTGAACCCAATTCAGATGACCCTCTTCAGAACCACTTGATTGCGGGCAGATTGTCTTCACTTAAAGCGGGTCAATATCAGTTGTTCCTCGGTCATACTTTGGCGAGAAATTTGAAGGTATCTATGGGTGACAAAGTTCGCTTGATGGTGACCAGCGCTAGCCAATACACCCCATTAGGTCGTATTCCAAGCCAACGAAATTTCACCGTTGCCGGTATTTTCAATACAGGTTCTGATATCGACGCTCAACTGATGGTGACAGACATCCAAGACGCTGGGCGTTTGATGCGTTATAAATCAGACACTATTTCAGGCTGGCGACTATTTTTTGAAGACCCGTTTGAAGTCGCAGAGTTATCAACTCAGCCATTACCGGAAGGTTGGTTGTGGAGCGACTGGCGAGACCAACGAGGTGAGCTATTCCAAGCCGTTCGTATGGAAAAAAACATGATGGGTTTAATGCTTGGGCTTATCATCGGTGTTGCTGCTTTCAATATTATCTCAGCACTTATCATGGTGGTGATGGAGAAGCAGTCTGAAGTCGCGATTCTTAAGACCCAAGGCATGACTGATGGTCAAGTCATGGGGATCTTCATGGTTCAAGGCGCAAGTAGTGGCGTGATTGGTGCGCTCTCTGGTGGTGTGTTAGGCGTTGCTCTAGCGATGAACCTTAATACTATTTTAGAGGCGATGGGCGTTGCTCTATTCTCCTTTGGTGGACAGTTACCAATTTTGATTAACCCAATTCAAATCGCTGTTGTTGTGGTTCTGGCTATTGCACTTAGCCTGATTGCCACTGTATTCCCTTCTTATCGTGCATCGTCTGTGAAACCTGCTGAGGCCCTTCGTTATGAGTAATTTTCTTCAATGTAATGATATCCGTAAAACGTACCGTGAAGGCTCGTTAGATACTGAGGTGCTCAAGGGAGTCAGCTTTGACATCGAAAAGGGTGAGCTAGTAGCAATCATCGGTACCTCTGGCTCGGGCAAAAGTACCTTACTGCATATCTTAGGCGCATTAGACGATGCTTCTGCGGGCAGTGTGAGTTTTCTTGGTCAAGATTTAGCATCTTTGAGTTCGAATAAGCAGGCGAAGCTTCGCAACCAGCATCTTGGCTTTGTGTATCAGTTCCATCATCTTCTATCTGACTTTTCAGCTTTAGAAAACGTGGCGATGCCGTTATTGATTGGCGGCAAAAAGCCCGCTAAAGCAAAGCAAGAAGCACAACGTTTGTTGGACAAAGTTGGATTGAGTCACCGCGTGGACCACCGACCTTCAGAGCTTTCTGGTGGCGAGAGGCAACGTGTGGCGATTGCTCGTGCATTGGTGAATAAGCCTGCGCTAGTGTTGGCGGATGAACCAACCGGTAACCTTGACCATAACACCGCACTGTCTATTTACGACTTAATGCGTGAACTGAACCGTGAATACGATACTGCCTTTTTGGTCGTGACTCACGATGGTGAACTTGCCGGTAAGATGGATCGCCAACTTCACATGCAAGATGGTTTACTGGTCAACGTAGAAAAAGAGGAGAGCTAAGTGTTTTCCTCTTTATCTCTATTGATAGGCGGCCGATTTAGCCGTGCGAAACAACGAGACAAGATGGTGTCGTTCATCTCATTGTCTTCGACCATTGGTATTGCGGTTGGTGTCGCGGTGATCATTATCGGCTTATCTGCGATGAATGGCTTTGAGCGAGAGCTTCAATCACGAGTACTTTCTGTCATTCCTCATGGTGAATTTGAAGGCGTGAATGAGCCTGTGACTCGTTGGGAGCACGTGATTGAGGAGTCGGTTAAGCACGATAAAGTCGTTGCTGCTGCGCCTTATGTAAAAATTACAGCGCTTGCTGAAAAGGGCAAAGAACTCAAAGCAATTGAAGTTCGCGGCGTTGACCCACAACTTGAGCAACAAGTATCGAGCCTGTCGAGTTTTATCGATAAGCAAGCTTGGAGTGAGTTTAAAGCAGGGCAACAACAAATCATCTTAGGTTCTGGTGTAGCGAATGTGCTGGGTGCGAAAGTCGGTGATTATCTGACTTTGATGATTCCAGCGGTAAACGGTTCTGTGAAGGTTCAGGCGCCAAAGCGTGTTCGAGTGAAAGTGGTTGGCTTGCTGACGCTTAATGGCCAGATTGACCACAGCTTGGCTCTGATTCCGATTGGTGATGCTCAGGTCTACGCCAACTTAGGTGAGGCGGTAACTGGAGTCTCTTTAAAAGTGACCGATGTGCTGAACGCGAACTCTATTGTGCGTGAAGTGGGCAATCAGCTTGATGTGTATGTGTATCTACGAAGCTGGCAGCAGAAGTTTGGTTTCTTGTATCGAGATATCCAACTCGTTCGTACCATCATGTATCTGGTGATGGTACTGGTTATTGGTGTGGCTTGTTTCAATATTGTCTCGACGCTAATGATGGCAGTAAAAGACAGAGCATCAGAGATCGCGATTTTAAGAACCATGGGTGCATCAGACGGCCTTGTGAAGCGCATCTTTGTTTGGCAGGGCGTATTCTCAGGCGTGTTAGGCAGTTTAGTGGGCAGTGCAATAGGTGTGCTAGTCGCTCTTAATCTCACGACACTAATCAAAGGACTTGAAAAGTTGGTCGATCACCAGTTCTTGTCCGGTGATATCTATTTTGTCGACTTCTTGCCATCACAACTTGATATGACGGATGTTGTTGTGGTTTCCGGCACTGCGATTGTGCTGAGTTTACTGGCGACATGGTACCCAGCATCACGCGCGGCGAAGTTGAATCCAGCCTCAGTGCTGAGTTCTAAATAGCATTCGCCTAAATAACAGGCCGTCAGTTTTCAGTCGATACAAAAAAGGATCCCAGTGGGATCCTTTTTTATTGAATTCAATTCGTGTTCTTTACGACTTTCGTTACATGCCAATCTTGCAGAGGTAAGTAGCTCATCCGATTTTAACTTGTGTACGTTTTAAGTGAAGCGCATACAAGGTTAGATTGAATAACAAGAAATGGCGTTCAGTGCCTTGCTTGTCGCTTCTTCCAACTTCTTACTACTGAGTAGCGCCATAAACCGCGAATACCAAAGTAGCCAATCATTGCTGAAACCACGCCACAAATCAGACAACCCAATAAGAACGGAGGCCCTATAGTGCTCATTTGCGCCAAGATGAAGTCCCAAGACAATTCGAAATGGAAGGCTTGCGGTGGCACATGCATAACAAACGCCCCGACTTTATAAGCAAAGTAGAAGAGAACAGGCATGGTAACCGGGTTACTGATCCAAACAAGTGCGACAGCTAAAGGCAGGTTAACGCCACATGCGACAGCAAGGCCTGCAGACATAATCATTTGACTTGGTAGAGGGACAAACGCCATGAATAACCCAACAGCAAACGCGCCAGCCGCAGAGCGACGATTAAGGCACCATAAGTTGGGGTTGTACAAAACATTGCCAAAAACTTTCAATGCTTTCTGACGCTTGATTAGATCATGGTCAGGCATAAATCGTTTGATAAACTTTCTTGGCATAGGAGGAAGCTACTCTCTTGTTTAACACTTGGTTCTTGATTTCATTTGCTGCGACAGTTGTGTCTGCCAGCTTCTGGCCTGTGATGCCACATTGGGTTTGGGCACCATTGATGCTGTTGTTACTGCTAGCATCAACAAAGTATAGCGTTTTCCGGAGTGCAAGAGGTCCAGTAACAGCATTGATACTAGTTATCTGCCTAGGGAATGCGATTGAAATACAAACGAGTCGCTTATTCCAATCAGGGCAGAATACTACCATAAATGCGTCGGTTGTTAGCCTTTTTAGTGAAAATAGCCACGGTTTTGAAAGCGTAATAGTAGTCAGATCAATTGGCGGCGAAAAATTAATCTTTCCTCAATTGATAAAATTGCGTTTGTTTACTCCTTTCAAGCTAACGCTTGGAGATGATGTCTATTTATCGGCCTCAATAAAGCCGATATGGGGCAAACTCAACGAAGCCGGCTTTGACCGAGAAAAGTACTTGTTTAGTGCTGGCGTGGTTGCCAATGCAACTTACAGAGCTGAGACCAAGTACCGAATTCATTCTAGCACTAACTTGCGCGCCCGATGGTTTGAAACCAGCCTTGAAAGGTTAAGTCTGCTGGCAAATCAAGACCTCATTATGGCTTTGAGTTTTGGATATCGAGACCTTATTCCGCTTCAGCGGTGGGAATTGCTTAAAAGCAGTGGCTTGATTCACTTGATGGCTATCTCGGGGCTGCATATTGGGATTGCCTTTGGTATTGGCTATCAGATTGGCAAGATATTCAGGCTACTTTCCCCTTCATTTCTTTGGTTACCTACAATATTCGGGCTCGGCTTGGCGTATTTCTATAGTTGGTTTGCTGGGTTCACGCTGCCAACCTTGAGAGCTTTGGTGATGTGCGTTATCGCGAGTTATTTCTTGTGGCGTGGGCAAAATATCAGTTTGCTTCGGTATGTTACTTTAAGTGTGTGCGTGGTTCTGCTGATTTGGCCGTTTTCAGCTTTGTCGAGCAGTTTTTGGTTGTCCTTTGGTGCATTGGGCGCTGTTTTCTATATCGCCTGTAATACTCAGCGCTCAGCTTCAAGCTTTACATTTATCGACCACGCACTCCAACTTATTAAGCTTCAACTGATGCTGACATTCCTTATCGCGCCTTCCTCGATGTTGTTTTTCAAAGGAGTCAGTTTAGTCTCTGTTTTCTACAACTTGTTCCTTTTGCCTTGGGTATCGATGGTGACGATCCCGCTGTTGTTTCTGGCAATGTTTCTAAGCTTAATATCGGAGTCAGTGTCTGGCGTGGTTGGTATAACAGCGCTAGACAATGATTTGGTCAGTCAGCTGTGGAAGTTAGTCGACTTATCGCTTGAGCCTCTCGTATTTAGTCTTCCTTTCTCTGAGCGATTTTGGATCCAAGTCGATAATCAGACGATTGCATTATCAGTATTCCTTATCTTGTTTTTGAGCTTTGTTAGTCGGTATTTCAAGCGAACATTATCGATATTGGTAACTGCAGTGTTTGTGCTGTGGTGGGAGTTCAGCAAACCCCAGCAAGACAAACTAACTATTGATATCTTGGATGTTGGGCATGGGTTGTCTTTGGTCTTGGAAAAGAACAATCAGATTGTTGTTTATGATCTTGGCAATGCGTGGCCAGGAGGCTCGGTTGTTGAGTCTTTGTTGATTCCTACTTTGAATCAGCGGGGGATTTATGAATTAGAAGGCGTGATTGTGAGTCATTTCGATTCTGACCATGCTGGTGGTTATCCGGCATTACTTGAGAACTATACGCCAAAGTGGATAAGAACCAGTCAGAACATTATTCAAGAACGCCAATCTATCACTCAAGCCCCGTCTAATATTCAAACATGTACTATTGGAGAGGTTTGGAACTGGCAAGATGTTGTTTTTGAGGTGTTGTGGCCGCCTAAGCAAGTAAAGAGGGCGTATAACCCACATTCGTGTGTGGTCAAGATCTCAGATCATAGTGCTGATTTCTCAATGTTGCTCACTGGTGATATTGAACTGGTAAGTGAGTGGTTACTTGCTCGTGAAGGAGAACAGCTAAGGAGTGATGTTATGTTGGTTCCGCATCATGGCAGCGATTCGTCATCGATTAAGTCGTTTATTGAGGCGGTGTCTCCTCAGCTGGCGATAGCTTCTCTTGCCAAAGGCAACCAGTGGGGAATGCCGAGTGAGTTTGTTATTGAACGTTATCAGGAAGCGGGGAGTACTTGGCTAGATACTGGAGAAAGCGGACAAATAACCATCACTCTTAGCAAAGAAGGTTGGCAATATCATGCGATTAGAGAACAACAAGGCGGGCAGTGGTATAGGCAGATGCTCCGTAAGGGAGTAGAATAGATAGATTATTGTGAGAAAATTAAGCGATTCTATGTCAACACAAACAGATGAAACTACCTGGGTCACATTTAAAAGACTTTGGACTTATATTCGATTATATAAGGCCGGCCTAGGTGTTGCGGTAATTGCGCTTATTATAAATGCCGTTTCTGATACCTATATGATTTCCTTACTAAAGCCGTTACTTGATGAAGGCTTTGGTAATGCTGAATCTGACTTTTTACGTACACTTCCACTTATTATCTTTGCCATGATGTTCGTTCGTGGCGTCAGTGGCTTTGTTTCAACCTATTGCTTGAGTTGGGTCTCTGGCAATGTGGTGATGGAAATTCGTCGTAAGATTTTCAGCCATTTCATGCACATGCCTGTTTCTTTCTTCGATAAAGAACAGACAGGCGCATTGCTATCTCGAATTACTTACGATTCAGAGCAAGTGTCTGCAGCAACCAGTAAAGCGTTAGTCAGTATTGTCCGTGAAGGTGCAAGTATTATTGGCTTGTTGACGCTGATGTTCTGGAATAGCTGGCAGTTGTCTTTAGTTCTATTTGCTGTCGCACCCGTTGTCGCTTGGGCTATTACCATAGTTTCTAAGCGATTCAGAAAGATCTCTAAAAATATGCAGACAAGTATGGGCCATGTGGCGTCGTCTGCAGAGCAAATGTTGAAAGGACATAAAGTAGTTCTAACTTATGGTGGTCAAGACATAGAGAAGCAACGTTTTGATCAAGTTAGTAACCAAATGCGCCAACAGAGTATGAAGTTAGTAACAGCACAAGCAGCCGCTAACCCAATAATTCAGATGATTGCGTCTGTTGCCGTTGTGACTGTGTTGATCTTAGCTAGCTTTGACTCTATTCGAGCTGAGTTAACCCCCGGCACATTTACTGTTATTTTCTCTGCGATGTTCGGCTTAATGCGCCCATTAAAAGCACTAACTAGTGTAACGTCTCAGTTCCAACGCGGTATGGCAGCGAGTACAACTCTATTTGGTTTGATGGATCTAGATACTGAGCAAAACAAAGGGACGTTGAAGCCTGAATCTGTAACGGGTGAAGTTGCAGTAAAAGATGTCACGTTTACTTATGAAGGAGCAGAGAAACCAGCACTTGATAAGGTCAGCTTCAATATACCGAAAGGTAAAACGGTTGCGCTTGTTGGGCGTTCTGGCTCGGGCAAGAGTACCATTGCCAACCTATTTACTCGTTTTTATGATGTAGACTCAGGTTCAATTGAGCTTGACGGCCACGACATTCGTGATTACGAATTGAGAAACCTGCGGGAGCACTTTGCTCTTGTATCTCAAAATGTGCACCTATTTAATGATACGGTCGCGAACAACATCGCTTACGCCGCACACGATGAATATTCCCGCGAACAGATTGAACATGCAGCTAAACTTGCCCATGCGAGTGAGTTTATCGAAAACATGGAAAACGGTATTGATACGGTTGTTGGCGAGAATGGTGGTAATCTATCAGGTGGTCAAAGACAGCGAATTGCGATTGCACGAGCGCTATTGAGAGATGCACCAGTTTTGATTCTTGATGAGGCAACGTCTGCACTGGATACCGAGTCAGAGAGAGCGATTCAATCTGCACTAGAAGAACTGCAGAAAGACAAAACAGTATTAGTTATCGCACACCGACTCTCTACGATCGAGCAAGCTGATGAGATTCTAGTGGTTGATGATGGTCATATTGTAGAAAGGGGCGCACATGCTGAGCTAATCGCGCATGATGGTGCTTATGCACAATTACACCGAATTCAGTTCAGCGGATAAATTAGGTTTTGTTGTGATCGAAAAGATTTGGTTTAACAATCACCCGTTGAAATATCTTCTCTGGCCGCTATTGTGGCCACTGAGTCTGCTGTTCAAATTGATTAGTGGTCAACGTCGTGATGCTTACCTCTCTGGGAAGAAAGAGACCTACCGCCCGCCTTTACCTGTTATTGTTGTGGGCAATATTACCGCTGGTGGAAATGGTAAAACCCCGGTTGTGATTTGGTTAGTAGAAATGCTTCAGGCTCACGGCTTTAAACCTGGAGTTGTGTCTCGTGGTTACGGTGCAAAAGCACCAAGCTATCCGTTAGTGTTGAATGAAAATACGCCAGCAGAGCATTCGGGTGATGAACCTCGCTTGATTCGTAAGCGAACTGGTGCGCCAGTCGCAGTCGACCCTGTGCGAGCTAACGCAGTGAAAGCATTGCTGAGCAAAGGTGTTGATGTGATTATCACTGACGATGGCCTTCAGCATTACGCGCTTGAACGCGACATTGAATTTGCAGTTATCGACGGCGCAAGACGCTTTGGTAGCGAATGCCTAATTCCTTTAGGCCCGTTAAGAGAGCCTGTATCTCGTTTAGATGAAGTCGACTTTTTGGTTAACAATGGCGGTAAAGCGCATGGGCGAGAGTTCTCGATGTCTTTGCTTCCAAGCCAAGCGGTTAACCTAAAGACTGGTCAGAAAAGGTCTGTGGCTGAATTACAGAAGCTGGTTGCTTTTGCCGGTATTGGCCACCCACCGCGCTTTTTTAAAACATTGGAAGATCTTGATGGTGATGTGGTATTCACACAGGGTTTCGCCGATCATCAAGATTTTGATAAAGATGAACTTCATGCCTTAGCTAAGAAAGGTATGAATCTGATTATGACAGAAAAAGACGCTGTAAAATGCGAAGAATATGCTCAAGATAACTGGTGGTATCTTCCAGTTTCTGCGCAGTTCGATGAAGATTCGCAACAGCAAATTTTAAAAAGAATAAAAGAGGTTATGGAATACTATGGATCACCGTCTACTTGAGATCGTTGCTTGCCCTGTATGTAAAGGTAAACTAACTTTTGACAAGGATAAGCAAGAGCTTGTTTGTAAAATTGATCGCCTTGCTTACCCAATTAAAGAGGGTATTCCTGTTCTTTTAGAACCTGAAGCTCGCACCGTTTCTATGGATGAGGGTAAGTAATGTCTTATACGGTTGTTATACCTGCAAGATACCAATCGAGCCGTTTACCAGGGAAGCCACTTGCTGACATTGGTGGAAAGCCGATGATTCAATGGGTATACGAACAGTCAATGAAAGCGGGTGCCGATAACGTTATTATCGCTACCGACGACGCTCGAGTTGAAAAAGCGGCTAAAGCATTTGGCGCGACCGTTTGTATGACATCACCGAATCACGAATCGGGCACTGAACGCCTAGCTGAGGTGATTGAAGTTATGAATATTCCTGATGATCATATTATCGTGAATGTTCAAGGTGATGAGCCACTTATCCCACCTTCGATCATTAATCAGGTTGCCAACAATCTTGCTAACAGTACAGCTCCGATGGCAACGTTAGGTGTGGAAATCACTCATGCTGATGAAGTGTTTAACCCTAATGCCGTTAAAGTTGTAACCGATAAAGACGGTTATGCCTTGTATTTTAGCCGAGCAACCATCCCTTGGGATCGCGATGCTTACGCGAACAACGGTACTGCAGCGGAATCTCCTTTGCTTCGTCATATTGGTATCTATGCTTACCGAGCGGGTTTTATCAATACCTACATTAACTGGGAACCAAGCACTCTTGAACGTATTGAGTGCCTAGAGCAATTACGAGTACTTTGGTACGGTGAAAAAATCCACGTAGACGTTGCGGCGGAAGCACCTGCGGCTGGTGTTGATACGCCTGAAGACCTAGAAGCGGTTCGAGCTATTATTGGTTAAGCTTCTTTGAGCGAATTCTTGTTTGCTCTACAAAATGAAAAATCATGAGCCTTGCCTATTGCGAGGCTTTTTTCTATCTACCGAAAAGTGCGCTATCGAAAAGCGCGTGTGTGTCTTATTGACCTAAGCAAACGGATATTGGGATAGTTGCATTGGTTTATGCATCATCAACACGGAATTATCTGAGATTTACCTCGCTCGAGTTCCAATTTTTCTCTATAATATGCCGCCTATAAAGTAGTGGCGAATCGCTAGTACAGAATAAAACTTACGACAAAACGTGGAGTAAAAGATGCCTTCTCAAAGCCCAGTGATTACGGTTGATGGACCAAGTGGTGCAGGTAAAGGTACCCTGTGTATGTTGCTAGCAGATAAGCTAGGCTTTCATCTTCTAGACTCAGGCGCGATCTATCGCGTATTGGCTTTAGCGGCAATTCACCATGGTGTGGATACTGAATCAGAGGATGCTTTAGTACCGCTTGCTACACACTTAGACGTGCAGTTTATTGCTGAAGGCGACTTAGTTAAGGTTATCCTAGAAGGTGAAGATGTGTCTGGTGAACTTCGTAAAGAAGAGACAGGCATGGCGGCTTCAAAAGTTGCTGCTTTACCTCGCGTTCGCGAAGCACTGCTTCGTCGTCAACGTGCATTCAGCGCTGCGCCTGGTTTGGTTGCAGATGGTCGTGACATGGGAACGGTTGTGTTTCCTGAAGCTGAAGCGAAAATATTTTTAGATGCAAGTGCTGAAGAGCGTGCGAGTCGCCGCCTTAAACAGTTGCAACAGAAGGGGTTAGATGTTAAATTTGACGACCTTTTGAGCGAGATCCAAGAGCGAGACGACCGAGATCGTAATCGCCCAGTGGCGCCACTTCGCCCTGCAGAGGATGCTCTAGTGCTTGATTCCACCTCAATGAATATTGAGCAGGTAGTAGAAAAAGCACTACACTATATTGAATCGAAACTGGCTGGGTAATTTCGCCGAGCTAGTACGAACGTTGGTCGCAAGGATGATGACCGGCGAATTTATCAACCCCATGCGGTAGGATACCCATGGACGTTTAATTATTGAAGATTAAATAATGACTGAATCTTTTGCTCAACTCTTTGAAGAGTTTCTATCTGAAACTGAATTCCAACAAGGCAGCATCGTTAAAGGTACTGTAGTAGCTATCGAGAACGGTTTCGTTCTTGTAGACGCTGGTCTTAAGTCTGAATCTGCTATCCCTGCTGAACAATTCAAGAACGCTGCTGGCGAACTTGAAGTTGAAGTTGGTGCTGAAGTAGACGTAGCTCTAGACGCTGTTGAAGATGGTTTCGGTGAAACTCAACTTTCTCGTGAGAAAGCTAAGCGTCACGAAGCTTGGATCGTACTTGAGAAAGCTTGCGAAGAAGCTGAAACTGTTGTTGGTATCATCAACGGTAAAGTTAAAGGCGGTTTCACTGTTGAACTTAACGGTATCCGTGCTTTCCTTCCTGGTTCTCTAGTAGACGTACGTCCTATCCGTGACACTGCTCACCTAGAAAACAAAGAGCTAGAGTTCAAAGTAATCAAGCTAGACCAGAAGCGTAACAACGTTGTTGTTTCTCGTCGTGCTGTTATCGAATCTGAAAACAGTGTTGAGCGTGACGAACTTCTTGAAACTCTACAAGAAGGTACTGAAGTTAAAGGTATCGTTAAGAACCTTACTGACTACGGTGCATTCGTTGACCTTGGCGGTGTTGACGGTCTTCTACATATCACAGATATGGCTTGGAAGCGCGTTAAGCACCCATCAGAGATCGTTAACGTTGGTGACGAAATCCTAGTTAAAGTTCTTAAGTTCGATCGTGAGCGCACTCGTGTTTCACTAGGTCTTAAGCAACTAGGCGAAGATCCATGGGTAGCAATCGCTAAGCGTTACCCAGAAGGTCACAAGCTTTCTGGTCGTGTTACAAACCTAACTGACTACGGCTGCTTCGTTGAAATCGAAGAAGGCGTTGAAGGTCTAGTACACGTTTCTGAAATGGATTGGACTAACAAGAACATCCACCCTTCTAAAGTTGTTAATGTTGGCGACGAAGTTGAGGTTATGGTTCTTGATATCGACGAAGAACGTCGTCGTATCTCTCTAGGTCTGAAACAGTGTAAAGCTAACCCATGGCAGTCATTTGCAGAAATGCAAGCTAAGGGCGACAAAGTTACTGGTAAGATCAAGTCTATCACTGACTTTGGTATCTTCATCGGTCTAGAAGGCGGTATCGACGGTCTTGTACACCTATCTGACATTTCTTGGAACGCTGCCGGCGAAGAAGCTGTACGTGAATACAAGAAAGGCGACGAAATCTCTGCTGTTGTTCTAGCAGTAGATGCAGAGCGTGAGCGTATTTCTCTTGGCGTTAAGCAAATGGAAAACGACCCGTTCAACGCATACGTTGCTGACAACAAGAAAGGTGTTCTTGTAAACGGTACTGTTACTGCAGTTGACGCGAAAGGCGCTACTATCGAGCTAATCGAAGGCGTTGAAGGTTACATCCGCGCTTCTGAAGTTTCTCGCGACCGTATCGAAGATGCATCTCTAATCCTAAGCGTTGGCGACAGCGTTGAAGCGAAGTTCACTGGTGTAGACCGTAAGAACCGCGTAATCAACCTATCTATCAAAGCTAAAGATGAAGCTGATGAGCAAGAAGCAATGGCTTCACTGAACAAGTCTGAAGAAGGCGCGTTCGGTAACGCAATGGCAGACGCATTCAAAGCTGCTAAAGGCGAATAATAGCTTCTCATTAAGAGAATTATAGCTATCTAGCCAAGAAAGGAGCCGTAAGGCTCCTTTTTTTTTGCTTATTTTTCCGATAGGTCTATAATTTCTAAAAAGAAAACCAACGAGGGTAACTATGACTAAGTCTGAATTGATTGAAAGACTGTGCGCTGAGCAAACGCATCTTTCTGCAAAAGAAATTGAAGACGCTGTAAAAGACATTTTAGAGCATATGGCTTCAACACTAGAAAGTGGTGATCGAATCGAAATTCGCGGTTTTGGCAGTTTTTCTCTGCATTATCGTGAGCCTCGTGTTGGACGTAATCCAAAGACTGGTGACAAGGTTGAGTTAGAAGGTAAATACGTTCCTCACTTCAAACCAGGTAAAGAGCTGCGTGAACGAGTAAACTCAGGAATGTAGCCTACTTATCGGAATTCAGAAAAGCGGCATACTATAATGTATGCCGCTTTTTTATGACCATAATATGGTGGTCTGATTAGTAATTTTCCTGCATAATCGTACAGCTAACCAACCAATGAGTGATGAACTATGAAAATTATAAAAATAGTCGCCGTTATCGCACTTTTCCTAATTGCACTGGCTTTAGGCTCTCAAAACCAAACAACTGTGAATTTCAACTATCTGCTAGCGCAAGGTGACTTCCACCTATCAAGTTTATTAGGTGTTGTATTCGTTTCAGGCTTCGCCCTTGCTTGGTTAGTCTTTGGTAATATGCACATGCGGTCTCAGCTAAAAATTCATCGCTTGAAGAAGCAACTCAATAAGCAATCAAAGCAGGTCGCTGCTGATACTAAAGCTTAAAGGCTATATTTGATGTTAGAGTTACTGTTCTTACTTTTGCCCATCGCAGCCGCTTATGGCTGGTATATGGGTAATCGTAATGCTCAGCAAGAAAAACAAAAGCAATCACACCAGATCTCCCGTCAATACGTGACGGGTTTGAACCTATTACTGTCAGATCAATCTGACAAAGCGGTTGATCATTTCATTGAGCTGCTTCAAGTAGACGATGAAACCATCGATACTCACTTGGCTTTGGGCAACTTGTTCCGCTCAAGAGGCGAAGTCGACCGTGCTATTCGTATTCACCAAAATCTCATCTCTCGTTCGGGGCTTACCCTCGATCAGAAAAACCTCGCACTGCAACAATTAGCGAAAGACTATATGGTCTCTGGCTTCCTTGATCGCGCTGAAAAAATCTTTGAACAACTTGTAGAAGAACCTGACCATAAAGAGGGCGCTTTACAGCAGTTGGTGGCTATTTATCAGCAGACCCGTGAGTGGAACAAGGCTATCCATTACGGAAATATCTTAGTTAAGCTCGGCAAGAAAAAAATGAAGATGCGTGCCACAGTCGCGCATTTCTGGTGTGAGCTTGCAATGCAAGAACAAGCCGATGGTAATCGTTCTAAAGCGCTTCAGCATTTTAAGAAGGCGCTTTCTGAAGACCCTAAATGTGTTCGCGCAAGTATCGCACTAGGGAAGTTCCACTTAGCGAACGAAGATTACCAAAAGACAATTGATTGTCTTGAATCGGTACTTGAACAAGATATCGATTTTATCAGTGAGGTGTTGCCAACCCTTGCTGAGTGTTACCACAAGCTTGGACAAGAAGCTCAATTGGTCGAGTTCCTCAAAGCGTGTATTCAGAAGAAAGCCGGTGTATCTGCCGAACTGATGCTGGCGCAATTGGTTGCTCACCATGAAGATGTAGGCTCTGCTCAAGAGTTACTGACAAAGCAGCTTGTTAAAAATCCAACCATGAAAGGTTTTTATCGATTAATCGATTACCACCTAGCGGAAGCAGAAGAAGGCCGAGCAAAAGACAGCTTAACCACACTTCAATCTATGGTTGGTGAACAGCTTAAGGTTAAGCCTCATTACCGTTGTCGTCAGTGTGGTTTCTCGACACACTCTTTGTATTGGCACTGCCCTTCATGTAAAGGGTGGGGGACGATCAAGCCTATTCGTGGGCTTGATGGTGAATAGATTTGTGGTCACTTTAAGACCAAATTATTAATTGCAGCTTTCGGGCTGCATTTTTATGACTGTTATTTATCACCTGCTTAGGTGATTAGAAATTTTTAGAAAGTTAACTGCGTTAGGAGATGAAATGAACGACCAAAAAATCATTGTAGCCTTGGATTATGATAATCAAGCGGATGCGTTAGCCTTTGTCGATCGAATTGACCCAGCATCTTGCCGCCTAAAAGTGGGCAAAGAGATGTTTACCCTGTTTGGCCCTGAATTTGTTCGTGAATTACATAAGCGTGGTTTCTCAGTATTTTTAGACCTTAAATTCCACGACATCCCGAACACATGTTCAAAAGCAGTCCGTGCTGCCGCTGAACTGGGTGTTTGGATGGTGAACGTACACGCAAGTGGCGGTGAGCGTATGATGACGGCTTCTCGCGAAATCTTAGAACCTTATGGCAAAGATCGTCCACTGTTAATCGGTGTAACGGTACTCACCAGTATGGAGCAATCTGACTTAGCGGGTATCGGTCTGGATCTTGAACCACAACAACACGTGATGCGCTTGGCTTCTCTAACGAAAAACTCTGGCTTAGACGGTGTTGTATGTTCTGCACAAGAGGCTTCTTTGCTTAAAGGTGCACTTGGTCAAGAGTTCAAGCTAGTTACTCCAGGTATTCGTCCTGTCGGCGCAGATGTTGGTGACCAGAAGCGCATCATGACGCCTTCTAAAGCGATTGAATCAGGTTCAGACTACCTTGTTATTGGTCGTCCGATTACGCAAGCGATAGACCCTGCTGCTGTACTTGCAGAGATCAACGGTACGCTTGCTTAAGTCTATATTTGGATTGAGATATAAATAAAGAAGGCCAGCAAATTGCTGGCCTTAATTTTTTAGTCTGGATTAGTCTAAACTGGACTGAATGTTCTGTGTGGAGCCTAAACCGGAGCACCACTATGGAATTTGAAGTCGCTGTCTTCTGAAGTGATAAGATCAGCTTCTACTTGAGCAAAATGCGAAATACGCTCTGAAATATCTTTCCCTGCGATCTGTTCTGCTAGCTCAAGGTAATCTTGGTAGTGGCGAGCTTCTGAACGAAGTAGAGACACGTAAAACTTCTCCATGTCTTCTTCCAAGAAAGGAGCCAATTTAGCGAAGCGCTCACAAGAGCGAGCTTCAATAAACGCACCGATGATAAGCTTATCAACCAGAGCATCAGGCTCGTAAGTCTTAACTTGTTTGATCAAGCCCTTAGCGTAACGACCCGCCTCGATTGGCTGGTAAGTCACGCCTTTCTTCTCCATCAACTCCATGACTTGGTAGAAGTGATGCAGCTCTTCTTTGATCAGTAAAACCATCTTATCGATTAGGTCAGCACCGTAATTACAGCCTTCTTTCGCTGTGATTTGCTTGGATACGTTGCTTTTACCACGCAGAGACTCTAAGTCTCCGATACGACGGTAAGCAAATTGCTCGTATGGCAAAATCCATTCATTCAGTTGCTTCGCGCTTTCTTTATCGACGGCGTACTTGCGAATAAGGAATAAAGCACTCTGTGCCGCCTTAAGTTCACACAGCATGTGATCGCGTAGAATGATGTGAAGATTTTCTGGCTTTTTGGCTTCATCTATCCATGAATCTGGCGTTTCGGCTTTAAGAAAAGAGTGGATTGGAGCGAGTAATTCTTGATACATGGTCAGGGAAAGTTTGTTGATAATGCGGGGATTTTATCACAGCTCAAGAGATCTCCCTATACAGAGAAAGGAAATTCAACAGCTACAAAAAAGGCCGCCTATTTAATGTAAATAAGGCGGCCTTTAAGTGTTGAGTTAGACTGTTACCATTTCTTCTTCTGACCGAAGAGGGCATCCATATCGTCTTCTCGTTCTTTAGATTCCATCTGCTGCAAATCTTGAGCGTTTTTGTCTTGGCGTTTCTGGTCAAGCTCGTTAAGCATCTGTTGAAGCTTTTCTTTGGCTTGATTAGAGTACGAGTCGTTCTTAGTCGCCAAAGCATCAATACCTTTGCGTAATAGCTGAATCGCTGTTCCCGGTTGTCCGCGAGAAATCGAATCGTTTGCACGTTTGATAACATTTTCAATGTTAATACGGATTTGAATTGTTTCTAGGCGAGCATTTTCAACCACATAAGCTTGAGTCTCGAAACGGCCTTTATTGTGCTCGTTGCGCACCGTATCACGCAGGCGTTTAACTAACTTAAGCATCATGATCGCTTGCTTGTCACTACTTGGTACGCGGAAAGCGGTACTCTCGCCACCTTTGTAGTTCTCTTTTAGCTGAGTGATTTGTTGTTTTACGCTTTCAATGCGTTGGGCAAGCTGCTTATTTTTTGGATCGAGTTGATACATGTTTTCTAATGCATCAAGAATTCGATTGTTTAAGCATACAAGAAGATCTTGGCTAAACGGCATGTGATGAGCGTTGCCAATCAGTTCTTCTGTACCGTCAATAATGGTTAGATAACGAGAAGCTTCCTGTTTCTTCGCTGTTTCTACCTTAACTTTATATTGAAGCATGATGTTGTAGCCTAAAACTAACACCAAAAGAACGGCTACTAAGACGATTATTAAACCAATATTCATATATTTGAGTCTGCTTATTATTTTCTATAGCTAACTGGAGAGGATACACGATTCCATTGTGTATCGGCACTCGTAAATTGCAATTTCTGATTATCTCTTGTTGAGCGAAATCGGCAATCAAAACTTACCAACTAATGTATGAGAATGAGGGTTGGGTTGCAAAGCGTTAGTGATGTTTTTGTTTGTTAAGCTAGAAAAACTCAATTTTCCTGTCATTTTTGTGTTCGAAGCGTTATAACTATTAATTATATTACACGCGACTATAACGCTCTCTTTGCAAATAAGTTAGCACAGAAATGAGTAAAGGATTACGAGGTTAGATATGAAGTTACAGCAACTGAAGTACATTGTTGAGGTTGTAAACCATAACCTAAATGTTTCAGCTACAGCAGAGAGTTTGTACACATCTCAGCCTGGCATTAGTAAGCAAGTTAGATTACTTGAAGACGAACTAGGCATTCAGATTTTTGAGCGTAGCGGCAAGCATCTAACGCAGGTTACCCAAGCGGGTGAGGATATCATTCGTATCTCTCAAGAGATTTTGGCGCGCGTTGAAAGCATTAAAGCGGTAGCGGGTGAACACACACATCCAGAGATGGGTACATTGAATATTTCAACGACTCATACTCAAGCTCGTTATGCACTGCCTGATGTGATTAAAGGTTTCACGGCGCGCTATCCAAAAGTATCGCTTCACATGCACCAAGGTACGCCAAGCCAAATGTCAGAAGCCGTCGCTAAAGGTACAGCGAATTTTGCGATTGCAACGGAAGCGCTACACCTTTACCAAGATGCGATTATGCTGCCTTGTTACCACTGGAACCGTTCGATCGTCGTGACCAAAGATCATCCCCTGGCACAGAAGCGTAATATCACGATCGAAGATCTTGCGGCTTACTCTCTCGTGACTTATGTATTTGGTTTCACTGGCCGTTCTGAGCTTGATACCGCGTTTAACAAAGTAGGTTTAACACCGCGTGTTGTGTTTACTGCGACCGATGCAGACGTAATCAAAACCTACGTTCGTATGGGCATTGGTGTTGGTGTAATTGCAAGTATGGCTATTGACCACGAGCAAGATACTGATTTGGTTGCGATTGATGCGAGCCATCTATTTGGTGCGAGCACAACCAGCATTGGTTTTAGAAAAGGCACCTTCTTGCGTTCTTACATGTTTGATTTCATGGAGCGTTTTGCACCGCACTTAACTCGCCCTGTGGTTGAGCAAGCTATTTCTTTGAAATCGAACGAAGAGATCGAAGAGATGTTTAAAGATATCGAACTGCCAGTTCGTTAATCTCATCGTGTAAATTTTGATTCTTATTCGGCCTGTATTTGCAGGCCGTTTTTCTTTTGGGCTTTTAGTTTTCGTTTTCTTTATCGGGCCTTTCCATTTCGACCTCTTACCCCTACAATCCACGCATCATAGGGGGAAGCATGCATTCACGATTTAAAATACTCGATTCATTTTTGCTAGAGCACCAGATTTACTGGCGTTCAGAGCCTTTTCACCTATGCCAAACTCAACAGCAGCCGTGGAAAGAGGTCAATCGTCCACTCGTTGATTGGTTAGAAAGCTTAGATAATGAAAGCATTCAAACCTTAAAAGAGCAGCCTCAGCTTTTGATTGAGGAACTGACTCGTTTCCTACCTGAATTAGAAACTGCTACCCAAAACATCCAGTTCGATAACACTGCTTTGGTTGGTTTAGACCTCCCACGTGGTACTGCTGATGGTATTCCTGGCCGAAAGCTACATCAAATTGTCACAATGGGCGAGGCTGCATTATGCCATCACCATGGCAAAGAGTGGCTCGAGTGGTGTTCTGGTAAAGGCTTTCTTGGTCGAATCCTATCTCAGCAATCGGATCAAAAAGTCACTAGCTTTGAATGGCAGCAATCGTTATGCGAAAGCGGACAAAAGATTGCGGATGACCAGAAGTTAGCGATGGATTTTGTTCAAGGAGATGCGTTTTCAGACAAGGCCGATGACGTGTTTAATTCGTACCAACATGCCGTGGCCCTTCATGCTTGTGGTGATCTTCATGTTGAGCTAGTTAAAAAGTCAGTGTCACATGGGCTACCAGCGGTCACTATTTCTCCTTGTTGTTATCATCTTATTCGAGACGAAAACTATCAAGCGATGTCTTCTATCGCGAAAAGCTCAGCATTAACGTTAAGTAAGAGCGACTTGAGAATCCCGCTTCAAGAAACCGTTACTGGTGGTGAAAGAGTAAAAAGACATCGTCAACTAGAGATGAGCTATCGTCTAGGCTTCAGCCAGTTGCTTAAGGCTGAACTTAACATTGACGAATACATTCCTGTACCGAGCATCAAAAAATCAGAGTTAGCTGAGGGTTTTGAATCTTTCTGCCGTTGGGCATCTGAAGTGAAAGAGCTATCGCTGGGCTCAGATATTGATTTTGACTCTTATTTGATTCAAGGCGAAGCGCTTTTCTGGGAAATGGAAAAGCTGAGTTTGGTTCAACAAGTCTTTAGACGACCATTAGAGATATGGCTGGCTTTAGATCGCGCTATCTATCTGCAAGAGCAAGGTTATGAAGCTACGATTGAAGAGTTCTGTGAACGCAGTATTACGCCAAGAAATCTATTGATTCATGGGGTTAAAATCGAGCGCTAGTGGTAAACCGTACTGTTACGTGTTTTTACGAACTAAATCCATTAATGCAAAAAAGCCAGCGCGACATAATGTCGTACTGGCTTTTTGTTTAATGTGTATGAGTTAACTGAACGCTTCAACGAGAAGATTATTGCGTTCAGTTAGTCATTACATCATTAGTTAAACATTGCGATTGCTTCTGCTGGGTCTACGTATTCAAGGTCAAAGCTTTCTGCAACTTCTTTACAAGTTACTTTACCGTGAATAACGTTTAGACCTTCTAGGAAGCCTTCATCAGATAGAAGTGCTTCGCGGTAGCCTTTGTTCGCTAGCTTAACAATGTAAGGAAGTGTTGCATTGTTTAGTGCGTAAGTTGAAGTACGAGCAACAGCGCCAGGCATGTTTGCAACACAGTAGTGAACTACGTCATCAACAATGTAAGTTGGGTCTGCGTGAGTGGTTGCGTGAGAAGTCTCGAAACAACCGCCTTGGTCGATTGCAACATCAACAACTGCTGAACCTGGCTTCATCTTAGCGATGTGCTCTTTTGTAACCAATTTTGGAGCTGCTGCGCCAGGAATTAGTACTGCACCAATTACTAGGTCTGCTTCTAGAACATGCTTCTCAATGGCGTCTTCAGTAGAATAAACCACTTTTGCGCGACCTTGGAATTCTTCATCAAGTCGACGCAGTGTATCTACGTTACGGTCAAGAATTGTAACATCAGCGCGAAGGCCTACAGCCATACGTGCTGCGTTAGCACCTACAACACCGCCACCAACAACAACAACTTTTGCTGGTTCAACACCTGGAACGCCACCAAGAAGAAGACCACAACCACCGTTAGATTTCTCTAATGTTTGTGCACCTGCTTGAATAGACATACGACCAGCTACTTCAGACATTGGTGCTAATAGTGGCAACCGACCCATATTATCTGTTACAGTCTCATAGGCTACGCAGACAGCTTTGCTCTTGATAAGCTCTTCAGTTTGTGGAAAATCTGGTGCAAGGTGTAAATAGGTAAATAATATTTGCCCTTCGCGAAGCATAGCTCGCTCGACAGCTTGAGGTTCTTTAACCTTTACAATCATCTCTGCTTTCGCGAAAACGTCAGCAGCAGTAGGAAGAATGGATGCGCCTACAGCGATGTAATCATCGTCTGAAAAACCGATACCAGTACCGGCATTGGTTTCTACAAAAACTTGGTGGCCGTGTGAGATTAGTTCTCTCACGCTAGCTGGGGTCATACCAACGCGGTATTCGTGGTTCTTGATTTCCTTAGGTACGCCAATGATCATCCTGACTCCTCATTTTATTTTGGTTGTTTTATCTATGTGTAGGGTAATTCTGTCGAATTAATATCTAGTATAGATAGGTTTAGATAAAATTTGATACTGAATATTAAAAAGTTGTAGTATATTTTTTTGCAAGGAAGTAATAAGGTGGAATAAAAAATGGCAGACAATTATAAGAAGCCGTCCAAGGAACTAGATCGTATTGACCGCAACATTCTTAATGAGTTGCAAAAAGACGGTCGTATCTCAAACGTTGAACTCTCAAAACGAGTAGGACTTTCTCCAACTCCATGTCTTGAACGTGTTCGTCGTTTAGAACGTCAAGGTTACATTACTGGGTACACAGCGTTGCTGAACCCACAGTACCTTGATGCTTCACTTTTAGTGTTTGTTGAAATTACGTTGAACCGTGGTGCGCCAGATGTGTTCGAACAATTCAACACCGCTGTGCAGAAACTGGATGACATCCAAGAGTGTCATTTAGTGTCGGGTGATTTTGACTATCTTCTAAAAACACGTGTATCTGATATGGGTGCTTACCGTAAGCTACTGGGTGATACGTTACTTCGTCTACCGGGCGTAAACGACACTCGAACTTACGTAGTAATGGAAGAAGTGAAACAAACCAATCAACTTGTGATTAAAACTCGTTAGTCACAATTGGTGAAATGAAAGAAAGCGGACATTTGTTCCGCTTTCTTGCTTTCTGGAATTGGGTTTTTCTGTTTGATATGGTTAAATCAACAGTAGTTTCATTGAAACGAGCGGCTTTGGCCGCTCGAGATGTTTTTATCCCGTTTAATTATTAAGTTGGTTTATGTTCAAGCAGAGCAGTAATAAAGTAGAAACAATCATTAAAACGAGTGAAGAGCCTCAGTCTCCTCGTTTGAGTGGTTCTCAACGTCTCAAAGAGTGCAGTCTGATTCTCGGTGTTCTCTTCTCTATTCTACTTGCCGTTGCGTTATTAACTTTTAGTCCTGCAGACCCATCATGGTCGCAAACGGCGTGGGGTGGTGACATTCAAAATGCGGGTGGCTACCTAGGTGCTTGGTTGGCGGATACGCTTTTCTTCGTATTTGGCTCTTTGGCTTACCCTCTGCCTATCTTAGTGACGGTTGCTGCGTGGGTTTTATTCCGCAAACGTAATGAAGACGAGCAGATCGACTTCATGCTGTGGGGCACTCGCTTACTTGGCCTGACTATCCTAATTCTTACGAGTTGTGGTTTAGCGGATATCAACTTTGACGACATCTGGTACTTTTCATCCGGTGGCGTGGTAGGTGACGTTTTAACAAGCCTTGCACTTCCAACGTTGAATGTTCTTGGTAGTACGCTGGTTCTTCTTTTCTTATGGGGTGCTGGTTTCACTCTATTAACCGGTATCTCTTGGCTAAGCATTGTGGAATGGTTGGGTGAATGTGCCATCAAATTTTTCACGTCTACTGTTAATAAGGCTCGTGGCCAAGACCAAGAGCTGCTTGAGCCTCAATTAAGAGAATCAGCAGACCGCGATTTAATCGAAGAACGTCATCAGCAGCATCAAGCGCCAACTTACCGCGATGTTCCTGCTATAGAAGGCAACAAAGAATCAACAGAGCATGATCCGCTAGATCCTGCGATGAGTTTTTCTGCGACCAATGAGTCGGCAGACGTGGCGACAAATGCGCGAGACAATGCTGCATCGCCGAAGCGTCATTACAATATTCATATGCCTGTCGATGCTCCTGCGAAACAAGAAGCTCCTGTTCATGAAGAACCTCAGGTTCAGCCTCAAGCGGTAATTGAGTCAGAGCAAACGATCCCTGCAGCAGCTGTTTACCAAGCGCCAGAAGAACCGCTAGAAGAAGGTATTGAGCGCTCTAAACAGTTGAATGCAACGATAGAGCAGCTAGAAAATGCGGCCATGTATGAAGATGACCTAGCAGAACAAGATCAGGTTGACGCGCATGATTCTCAGGTTGCTTACCAACAATACATGCAGAACGAACAACCAGAAGTTGGCCCTGCTCATGCTGACCTTAGAAGTGCTGAACCAGAATTAGATAGCTCACCACAAGTAAATGGCGAATTTGGTTCTGAAGATGTTCAACCTGAATCTTTATACGCTTCACCTATGGGCGAGCCAGAAGCAACCGTGGAAGACGATTTCTCTGCACAACCTTCACCGTTTGATGTTACGGAAGAGCAAAGCTACCAACAGGGCTCAGAGCTTGAATCAGAACAGGCTGAAGCTGAATTAGCTGACGCAGCATTAATCGAAGAACAGTTTGAACCTTTCCCTTATCAAGAAGAACATTCAGAACCTGAACAGCCAACAGCACAAAACCTAGAGCCAACTGTTGATCTTCCTTGGGAAGAAGTAACGGAAGAAGAACCTGCGCATCAAGATCAAGATCAAGATCAAGATGTCGCCGCATTCCAAAGCATTGTTTCTGAAGCCCAAGCGAATATGGCAGCGGCGCAGAATCCGTTCTTGGTTCAACAAGATGTTAATTTACCTAAGCCTGCTGAGCCATTACCCACGCTTGAATTGTTATTCCACCCTGAAAAGCGTGAAACCTTTATTGACCGTGATGCGCTAGAGGCAATTGCTCGTCTTGTTGAATCTAAGCTAGCGGACTACAAGATCAAAGCAGACGTTGTCGACATTTTCCCAGGTCCAGTAATCACTCGATTCGAACTTGATCTGGCTCCAGGTGTGAAAGTAAGCCGTATTTCTGGCCTTTCTATGGACTTAGCGCGTTCGCTCTCTGCATTGGCAGTACGTGTCGTAGAAGTGATTCCGGGTAAACCTTATGTTGGCTTAGAACTGCCGAATATGAGTCGCCAAACGGTATTCTTCTCAGACGTGGTTGCTAGCCCTCAGTTCCAAGAAGCGAAATCGCCAACGACAGTGGTTCTAGGACAAGACATCGCTGGTGAAGCCGTTATTGCTGATCTATCGAAAATGCCTCACGTTCTGGTTGCAGGCACAACCGGTTCTGGTAAGTCGGTAGGTGTGAACGTAATGATTCTGAGTATGCTTTACAAAGCATCACCGGAAGATGTTCGCTTCATCATGATCGACCCGAAAATGCTTGAGCTATCGGTTTATGAGGGTATTCCTCATCTATTGTCTGAAGTGGTAACCGACATGAAAGATGCGTCGAACGCCCTTCGTTGGTGTGTTGGCGAGATGGAACGACGTTATAAGCTGATGTCAGCATTAGGCGTTCGTAACATTAAAGGTTACAACGATAAGCTTAAGATGGCAGCGGAAGCGGGTCACCCAATTCACGATCCACTGTGGAAGCCGGGCGACAGCATGGACCCAGAAGCGCCATTGCTTGAGAAACTGCCTTACATTGTGGTTATCGTTGATGAATTTGCCGACCTAATCATGGTGGTTGGTAAGAAGGTTGAAGAACTGATTGCACGTTTGGCACAAAAAGCACGTGCGGCGGGTGTTCACTTGATCCTAGCGACGCAACGTCCATCAGTGGATGTTATTACTGGTCTTATTAAAGCGAACATTCCAACCCGTGTGGCCTTTACGGTATCAACTAAAACGGATTCACGAACTATCCTTGACCAAGGTGGTGCGGAATCACTATTGGGCATGGGTGATATGCTTTACTTGCCTCCTGGTTCTAGCCATACAACTCGTGTTCACGGTGCCTTTGCATCTGATGACGATGTACACGCAGTCGTGAATAACTGGAAAGCGCGTGGTAAGCCAAACTATATTGATGAGATCACCAACGGCGAACAAACCCCAGAAACCTTGCTTCCGGGTGAGAAGATGGAAGGTGATGAAGAGGTCGATCCTCTGTTTGATCAAGTGGTAGAACACGTTGTTCATTCACGTCGTGGCTCAGTTTCAGGCGTACAGCGTCGATTCAAGATTGGCTACAACCGTGCTGCACGTATTGTCGAGCAACTTGAAGCTCAAGGTATCGTAAGTGCTCCAGGTCATAACGGTAACCGAGAAGTCTTAGCACCAGCGCCACCAAAAGATTAGTTCCGGTAGGAACTCATAACTATTCAGTCGGTCAAATCGAAAATATGACCGACTTATGTTCTAACAGGATTATTGATGAAAAAAGTATTCGCACTTTTATTTATGAGCTTCTCAGTGTTTGCTTCTCCGAAAGAAGAGTTGAGTAGCCGCTTGGCATTAAACGCAGGCTTCAGCGCTGACTTTAAACAAGTCGTGACCAGCCCTGATGGTGATGTTGTTATGGAAGGTGAGGGCACGGTAGAGATTGCACGCCCAAGCCTGTTCCGCTGGGAGACCACGTTCCCTGATGAAAACTTGTTGGTATCTGATGGCCAAAGCTTGTGGTACTACAGCCCGTTCATTGAGCAAGTGAGCATTTATTGGCAAGAGCAAGCGACATCACAGACACCTTTTGTCCTGCTTACACGTAACCAAGAAAGTGATTGGGATAATTATAATGTGGCGCAAACGGGTAACCAATTCACGCTAACGCCAACTGCTGTCGATTCTAATCAGGGTGACTTCCAGATTAATATCACCGAAAAGGGCATTGTTCAGGGCTTTAATGTGATTGAACAAGACGGTCAAAAAGGTGAGTTTACCTTTAGCAATGTTGATTTGGGTAAACCTGCAGCAGACCGCTTTACTTTTGTGGCACCGGAAGGTGTCGAGGTCGACGACCAAAGAAACTGATCTAAACAAGCAGATCGTTTGGTAGTACGTCGATAGGCATTAATGCCATCAACGAATCAAGAGATTGCAATTGAGTAATTACAGCTTAGATTTTGCGGGGGACGAAGATTTTCGTCCCCTTGCTGCTCGTATGAGACCGGAAACTGTCGAACAGTACATCGGTCAGCAGCATATATTAGGCCCAGGTAAACCACTTCGCAGAGCGTTGGAAGCGGGCCATATCCACTCGATGATTTTGTGGGGGCCTCCGGGCACCGGTAAAACGACGTTAGCCGAAGTTGCAGCAAACTATGCGAATGCTGAAGTGGAACGCGTATCGGCGGTAACCTCGGGCGTAAAAGACATTCGTATTGCAATTGAAAAAGCGCGCGAGAACAAGCAAGCAGGGCGCAGAACCATCCTGTTTGTGGACGAAGTCCATCGCTTTAACAAAAGTCAGCAAGATGCTTTTCTGCCTCATATCGAAGATGGCACCGTGACCTTTATTGGTGCGACGACAGAAAACCCATCTTTTGAACTGAACAACGCTTTGTTGTCACGTGCGCGTGTCTACAAACTGACGTCCCTGAACACAGATGATATTTCTCTTGTCATTCGCCAAGCGATTGAAGATAAGCAACGTGGGTTAGGTGATGTGCCTGTTGATTTTGCTGATAATGTTTTAGATCGCCTTGCAGAACTGGTTAACGGCGACGCGCGTATGTCGCTTAACTACCTTGAACTGCTGTATGACATGGCAGAAGACAACGATAAAGGCGAGAAAGCGATAACCTTGCAGTTGTTGGCTGAAGTGGCTGGTGAGAAAGTCGCTCGTTTCGATAACAAGGGTGATATTTGGTACGACCTAATCTCCGCGGTTCATAAGTCAATTCGTGGCTCAAACCCTGATGCGGCCTTGTACTGGTCAGCACGAATGATTGCTGCGGGTTGTGATCCTTTGTATATCGTTAGACGCTTGCTGGCGATTGCTTCTGAAGATATCGGTAACGCTGATCCTCGCGCCATGCAGGTAGCGATGTCGGCTTGGGATTGCTTCACGCGCATTGGCCCTGCTGAAGGGGAGCGTGCGATTGCGCAGGCGGTTGTTTATCTCGCATGTGCACCAAAGAGTAACGCCGTTTACACCGCGTGGAAGCAAGCGTTAACAGATGCTCACAATCTTCCTGAATATGAAGTGCCGCATCATTTGCGAAATGCACCGACAACTTTGATGAAGGACATGGGCTACGGGCAAGAATACCGTTATGCTCATGACGAACCAGGAGCCTACGCCGCTGGTGAAAAGTATCTGCCTCCTGAAATGGGAGAGAAGCAATACTATTTCCCAACAAAACGAGGCTTAGAGACCAAAATTGGCGAGAAGCTAGATTATCTGGCGGATTTGGACGCAAAAAGCCCACAAAAACGCTATGAAAAGTAGTCTTTTTTGGATATCGTTACCTAGTCATAAAATTTCAATTAAATCGTTATAAATTGGTCGAAATAACACCAGTTTTAGGGGTTTAGCAGTGATTCAGTAGCAAGCTACTGAATATTCAAATAACTAAAGCATAGGATTAGCAATGCTGGATTCTAAATTACTTCGAGCTGAGCTGGATGAAACAGCGGCAAAATTAGCACGTCGAGGCTTCACCCTTGATGTAGAGACAATTCGTGAACTTGAAGAAAAACGTAAGTCCCTTCAGATGAAAACTGAAGAGCTACAAGCGTTACGTAACTCTCGATCGAAGTCCATTGGTCAAGCGAAAGCAAAAGGCGACCATGAAGAAGCTGAGCGTATCCTTGCAGAAGTAGGCAACTTAGGCGCAGAACTAGACCAAGCTAAAGTAGCATTGGCTGATCTTCAATCTGAGCTAGAAACGATCACAATGTCTATTCCTAACCTACCTGATGCAGAAGTGCCAGATGGTAAAGATGAAGACGATAACGTAGAAGTTTCTCGTTGGGGTCAACCTAAGACTTACGACTTTGAAGTGAAAGATCACGTCGATCTTGGCGAAATGTCTGGCGGTCTTGATTTTGCTAGCGCAGTTAAAATCTCGGGTTCTCGTTTCATCGTGATGAAAGGCAAATTTGCACGTCTACACCGTGCTATTGCTCAGTTCATGCTGGACCTTCACACTGATGAGCACGGCTACACAGAAATGTACGTACCGTATCTAGTGAACCACGATAGCCTTTACGGTACTGGTCAACTTCCTAAGTTCGGCGAAGACTTGTTCCACACAAGCCCGCTAACTGAGCAAGTAAGTGACGTACCTCTTAAGACTTTATCGCTTATCCCTACTGCGGAAGTACCGGTAACGAACATGGTTCGTGACACGATCACTGATGAAGCTGAACTGCCACTTAAGATGACAGCTCACACGCCGTGTTTCCGTTCTGAAGCGGGTTCTTACGGTCGTGACACTCGTGGTCTTATCCGTATGCACCAATTCGATAAAGTTGAATTAGTACAAATCACTAAGCCAGAAGACTCAATGGCAGCGCTTGAAGAGCTAACTGGCCACGCTGAGAAAGTACTTCAACTTCTAGAGCTTCCTTACCGTAAAGTGATTCTATGTACAGGTGACATGGGCTTCGGTTCTGCGAAAACTTACGACTTAGAAGTATGGGTTCCAGCACAAGAGACTTACCGTGAGATTTCTTCTTGTTCAAACATGTGGGATTTCCAAGCGCGTCGTATGCAAGCTCGTTTCCGTCGTAAAGGCGAGAAAAAACCTGAACTTGTACACACACTAAACGGTTCTGGTCTTGCTGTTGGTCGTACTATGGTTGCTATCCTTGAGAACAACCAAGAAGCAGATGGCCGTATTGCTATCCCAACAGTACTTCAACCATACATGGGCGGCGTAACGCACATCGGTTAATGTCAATTTAGGTTAATCGAATTTAGATTAATCTAACTCATTAGAATAGTTAAAAGGCTTTGCTGTAATGGCAAAGCCTTTTTTTTACCTGAAGTCTTAGAACCTAAAGTGTAGAAAGAAAACTTAGGAAGTCTACGATACATCTATAATCGATTAGTTTCTACATTGCGACACATCGATATGGCTTTACTGTAGAAACGTAGATAATCCATGTCATATAATTCTTGTGCGGTGTAAAGCTGTAAGATGACTTCGTCACACTCTTTAATAATCGTGTTCACTTGTTTTGACCCTATTGAACTTGGCCAAGCAAGAGTAAGTAGCTTGATAATATTCATGCACACCTTTTTTATGACTGGCGCGCGCTCCTGTATATTCAAGTATATTGTCAATAAAGCTTTATAGTTGGATTGTGCCTTTTCTATTGTAATATTCTGCTCTTTCAGCCATCGTATTTTTCGATGATTTTGACTGTTTAGTTCATTTAACATTGTCATTTGACTTGATATGATCGCCGAACTTTCTGTTTTAATGATTAAAATCTTACTTCGCTGGACCGCTATTTTGAATTCGCACTCACAACTCATTTTGTCGAGTAACCACGCATGATGATAAATGGTCGAAAATTCTCTGAATTGGTTACCGTTGTGTAGATCAGTTAAGAGATTAATCGATTTTTTGTACTCTTTTTTTTCAAACGAAATATGTGCAGCGATAAGTGCAAGGTCGCAGTGGATCTCAGGGATTTGCTCTTCCCAGACTTTACTCAGAATGAAGTTAACTTGTTCGAGTTTCTGTTGCTTATTAATATCATCGGAAGCTGAATATAAAAGAAACCTAACGTGATTGAGCTTCATTAGCACATTGTCGCGAAACGTATCCTTATTGAAATGAATGTAATTTTGGTAGTGCTTAAGTGCGGTTTCAGAATCGTTAACGGATAAACATAGGTTGGCAATTGCTAGTTCACGATCTGAGTTTCCAGGCGTTAACTTACTAGCTAGTTTGAAGTGTGCTATCGCAGCTGGTATTCGATTACTGAGCAAACTCACATGAGCTGCTTCATCACGATACAACGTATTGCTTGGTGCGTTTTTGATCAATGTTGATATGATTTGATTGGCTTCGGTCTGTTGTCCTAAGTTAGCTAGGCTGTTCGCTAAGCCTGCTTGTGCCCAGTCGAAATTCCCTTCTGCCATAGCACTCTCATACACTATTTTTGCTTCATCAAACAGCTCAAGTTTAGAAAGGAAATGGCCTCTGAATTGTTCGATTGTAGAGAAGTACTCTGGGTGAAAATGCGATAGAGCTTCACAATGCTCAAGGCCTTCTCGATAGAGATGCGCTCGATCAGCATTATAGATTTCTTCTAGTGTTTTCTTCTTACGAATCGATGCTGTAATACGTAATTTTAAGGTCTCACGATTAAAAGGTTTTAGTAAGTAGTTATCTGGGCGCAATTCAATAATTGGTCTAATAAAAAAAGCTGAGTTTTCCCCAGTAACTAGTATAAAAACACCATCATCTTTTAACATTCGTGTTTGTTTTAATTCTTCAAATAATTGCTTACCATTCATGCCCTCGCCAAAATTGTAATCACAAATGATGACATCAAATGATGTTTCATTGACTAGCGATATCGCGACTTTTGGTGAGGTGGAAAGAAAGATGTTTTTTTCATGAAATCCAATATAAATCAACATATTGCGTATGGTGGAGAGGACTATTGGTGCATCGTCAACAATAAGGACTTGCAGTTGATTTAACCTCATTATTTCAAATCATTCTGAGAGATTAATTCGGAAAAACTTGCTGGCTTCGATGTGAAGTAGCCTTGGTATCTTGTCATACCAATTGAAGATAGATAATCAAAATCCTGTTGTTTCTCAACACCTTCGATAATACAAGACAGCCCTAAATTTTCGGCCAGATTAATGCAGGCTTTGGTTAGCACTTGATGCTTTTTGTTGGAACTAACATTATGTACGAAGCTTCGATCCACCTTTAACTCGGTAAAAGGTAAGTTCGAGAGTTGTGATAATGAGGCGTAACCTGTCCCGAAATCATCAACAGAAAGACCAATACCGGACATGCTCAATTTTGCGATATTCTTATAACAATTGGTATCAAGCAAAAAAGTTTCGTGTTCAGTTATCTCTAATGTGAGCAATGAAGGGGATACATTGTATTCATTGCATAAGTTTATTATCTTGTCTGCGACATCGATCCTAAGCGTTGATTGCTCGATGTTGATGGAAAAAGCTAATGGCTCGCGCAGCTTTGAGATATCTTTTAGCCCTTGTTCCAGAACGTTGTAAAACAGCTTATCCAATAAATTAAGGCGTCGAACAGATTCCATGAAGTGGAGTGGAGTGAGTAAACCCAATTCAGGGTGCATGAGGCGCGCAAGTAGCTCTACACCAACGGCTTGAGTTTTGTTTACGTCGTGCTGACTTTGATATGCGTTAACGAACCAATTCTTTTCGAATGCTAACTGAACTTGTTTATCGTTTAACACAACAGGTAAGCTCTGAATCGCATTCACTGTATTGGATAAAGAGTGAGAAGATAATAAGCGTTGGATATGTGAGTCTTTAACTGGCTTACGAATAACCTCAACGTGTTGATAGCCAATTAATACACACATGTTTTGGGTCGACTCTAATGCTGAGCTAGCCATGGCACTTAATATAACGACTCGTTTAATCGATCTCATCGCTTGTGGTGATGCTAGCAAAGATACGCCATCAATTTGTGGCATTTGCAAGTCACAGAAAGCGAGGTCAAAGTTATGATTCTGACATATTTTGATCGCTTCTTCGCCATTCGAAGCGGTATAAACGTTGCTAATTTCGTATCTCTTAAGCAAAATTTTTATCGATGTTGCTTGGAGCAATGAGTCTTCGACGATCAATACTTTCACTGGAGGTTTAGCCTTTTTAATATGATAGACGCCGATTCAATCGACTTATTTAGCTCATCGGTGAGCTGTTTTAATTTTTGAGCGTTGTTCGGGTCCTTTTCACAGTCTTTTGCTGCTCGGTAAAGTGTCGTTAAACCAAGTAACCCCGCGGATCCTTTGATTCGATGGGAGACTTCTTTTATATTCTCTTTTTCGTCTTGTAACATTGATTTATCAGCAGTGAACGATTCGAAGATCACGCTTGCCATCTGTAATTGTTCGTCTTCAGAGTAATTGCTTGCCCATGGCTGGTCAGGGTGTTGTTTGATGCAAGTTGCTGGGAGCAACTGCTCTAGGGCGACTGCCAACTCATTAAAAGAATAAGGTTTATAAATCACTTGGTTCATCCCAACACGTTCAGCTTTTTCTACTACCAGTTTGGAATCTTCCGCGGTACAACCAATCACAGGGTAATGAGATAATTCGGGCGATGATTTGATTATTTCAGTTAATTCGTACCCATCCATATTTGGCATGTGACAATCGGTGATGACTAAGTCAATTACTTGATCACTCTGCTTCAAAATATCCAATGCCTCTTGCCCATCTTTGACTATGATGGCGTTAAGTCCGAACTGCTTTAATTGTTTAGTAAACAATAACCGATTGATTGGGTCGTCATCGGCTATTAATACGTTGCCTTCGAATTGATATCTATTTCCAGTATCGTAAGTCAACGGATCTCTGGATGTGGTTAAGGCTGACAATAAATGATCTGGGTATAGATTTTGCCATTGGTTAGATCGAACGAGATTAAAGGTATTTTGGTCTTTTGAGCTCTGATGAGGTACTCCCCAAGCTTTGAGCCACCTTAGTATTTCTCGATCTTCGGTGCTGATTTCCTGAGGTGTATTTAGTATTGAAGATTTTGCTTCCACGGGGATAGTGACGGAGATCTTTGTTCCTAACCCTTGTTTACTCTCAATCTTTAACTCACCATTCATCATGTTGACCAAACGCTGAACAACGGTAATACCTAGCCCAGTACCTCCATAACGACGGCTAATACTATGGTCACCTTGAGCAAACGGTTGGAATGCACGAGTAATTTGCTGCTCAGACATACCACAACCAGTATCTGTTATAGACAGGCTTAACTGGTGCTCAGTTACATCGACGTTAATGAGAACAAAGCCGCTTTCTGTAAACTTAATCGCGTTGTTAAGTAGGTTGTTGAGTATCTGTGTTACTCTCAGCCAATCTAAGCTAGCTGTATTGATTGAGCCTGTTTTCCAATCCACTTTAAAGTTGAGGTTGTTTAATCTTGCGTGTGTTTCAAATGTCCTAAAAATAGGGCACAGTTCTTGATAAATATTGCTGTTTCTAGATTCTAAATGAAGCTGATTTGCCTCCATCTTTGAAATGTCGAGAATATCACTGACGAGCAATTTCAATCGTTCTGCAGATATCTGGGCATTCGATAACAGTTCCATATTGTCTTTGCATTCAATTTTGGTACTTAGTAACTCCATTAATCCGATCATTGCGGCAATTGGTGTGCGTAGTTCATGACTGACAATCGCTAGGAATAAATCACGAGCTTTGATAGCTTCTTGGGCTTTTGTGTTCGAAATTTCTAGTTCGCGTTGTTGAGCTTCCCATCTCGTTAAATCATCTAACACAGTGACTGTGTAATAGCTCTCGTCTGAGCTATTCATTACACGTTGTCGAATTACTCTGAAGTGTTTTTCGTGTCCACTACAGTGACACTTTATTGTTTTCCAGATACCAAGAGCTAATGTGTTTTGAGCTTGGCTTTCGGCCTGTTTAAGCCAGCAAGATTTTTGATCGTTACCTGCCGTTAAACATAAATCTCTTTGTTTGTTAAATGCGCTATTGGATAAGACTAGCTTATTTGTTTGATCATGAATCGATATCAAGGTTGGTAAGCTATCCAGTAATGTCGTTAGCCATTGGATTTGTTTGTAACTTCGTTGTTCTGATTGTTTTGCTTTGTTTAGTGAAATGGAAAGACGCCTAGTTTTGACTAATCCATAAGTCACTAGAACGAAAATAAAGCTAGAAACGGCTAACGTATAAAGAACAATACGTTCTTCGCTATAGCCGTATTGTGCTGTTATATTGTGGTGCTTGAGAGTTAGAAGATCGATTTCGTTTTGTGTTGTTAAAGAAATCGCTGAGTTGATGACGCTTTGAAGAAACGTTGAGTCCTGATGTAATATCACACCTATATTTTTGAACAATGAAGCTGCATTATCTCGAGCTTCAATGTGAAATATGTCGGAATACCCGTTGTAAACGTATAGATTCGCTATACTTTGTGGAATGTAAGCGTGGGTGATCTTTCCATTACTCATGTCTTTAGCAAGAGTTTTTATATCTTGGTACATGACGGCGTCACTGAAATCTAATTTTAATGACTCTTTCTGTATAAAGTACCCGGTTCTATCAAGAATCGCTGTTCGTTTAGTGTCTACATTTTTGTTCGTTGCAATATAGGCCCAATGAAGCTTCATAAAAGGTTCACTAAAAATAAATTCGTT
>NZ_JBFRTR010000014.1:0-1165 GCF_041474215.1 Vibrio sp. 10N.222.52.C12 | reverse complement strand
GTTTTCTACATCGAAACCGGGTAAAAAGTCGATTTCTTTAGTACGCAGCATTTCAATGACATCTTTTCCTTTAGGCTGCACGTATTCGAAGCTTACTCCAAGCTTTCTCGAAATGAGAGTGATCGCGTCGTGAATGAAACCGACCGTTTGTTGTGTTGTAGGATCGAAATATGAATAGGGGTAGATGTTTTCACTGACCGTATACCTAATCGAACGATGTCCATATTGGCTTTCTATAACTTGATTTATGATGTCATCATAAAAGTGGTAGAAATAGTTCGATGATATTTGAGTGATATCTTTGATTTGGTGTTTCAGCAATGCATCAATGATTGTTTTTAGTTGAGTTGATTCCTTGCTCATTAATACTTGAATGGGGAATGGAGCTAGATTTTTTGAAAATGAAATTGTGCCTTGCCATTCTCCTGGTGTCACAACGGAATAGTAACTCTGGACTGACGTTAAATCGATGACTGTTGCATCAGCAGTGCCTACAGCGAGGGTTGTAAAGAGCTCTGATGCGCTATTTACCATCAATATTTTCGTGATTCCCAAATCTTTAATTATCTGACAAAACAGTGAATTTCGAATACAAGCCCACATGAGTTCATGCTTGGATTTGGTTTGAGCTGCTTCGTCTTTAAACCAAAAAACGTTAGGCACGTTATAGAGCGTATTGGAAAAAATAAATTGCTCTGATCGCTGACGTGTTTCAGCATAACCTAGAGTTAAGTCGACTTCTCCTTTCGCTACAGCATCAAGCAGAGCACGTGACGAGAAATATTCTTTTATTTCAATATTGACATTAAGCTTCTCTTCAAGCGTCCGAACGACTTCGGCCGAATTGCCTTTATTTCTATTGACGAACACATCCTCCCACGCCCGGTTAAATAGGTGAGTAGGCTTAGCAATGACAATCGTTTTTTTTGCCTGCAAGTAATCTGTCTGATTAGAATTAAGCACCATTTCCGAAGCAACACACGGAAAAGACAGTGAGAATAAAACAAAAAAACAAGAGAGATAGGTTTTCATAAGATTAGAGAATTAAAAAAGTCTCGTTATTTTATGACGGCTATTTATCCCTAATACTCTTTTGCTAATTATTTTTGTGGTGAAGATTAATTTTATTTTTGGGTGTTATCGAGATGAAACAACGGTTAGAGAC
>NZ_JBFRTR010000013.1:0-38787 GCF_041474215.1 Vibrio sp. 10N.222.52.C12 | reverse complement strand
AGATCTTTCTCAATGTAACGATGCAGGTTACATTGAGAAAGATCTTGAGACTATCGTTGGTCTACAAACTGAGAAGCCACTAAAACGTGCAATCATCCCTAACGGTGGTGTACGTATGGTTGAAGGTTCTTGTAAAGCATACGGTGAAACTCTTGACCCAATGGTTTCAAAAATCTACTCAGAATACCGCAAAACACACAATGCTGGCGTTTTCGATATCTACACTCCTGATATCCTAAAATGTCGTAAGTCTGGTGTTCTGACTGGTCTTCCTGATGCTTACGGCCGTGGTCGTATCATTGGTGACTACCGTCGTGTTGCACTTTACGGTATTGATTTCCTAATGAAAGACAAAGCTGCTCAATTCGCTTCTCTACAAGAGCGTTTCGAGAACGGCGAAGATCTTTCTGCAACAATGCAATTGCGTGAAGAGATCTCTGAGCAACATCGTGCTCTAGGTCAAATCAAGCAAATGGCTGAGAAATACGGTTTCGATATCTCTGAGCCAGCTCAAACAGCTCAAGAAGCTATCCAGTGGACTTACTTCGGCTACCTAGCTGCTGTTAAATCTCAAAACGGTGCTGCAATGTCTCTAGGTCGTACTTCGACTTTCCTAGACATCTACATCGAGCGTGATATCGCTGCTGGCAAGATCACTGAAGAACAAGCACAAGAAATGATCGACCACTTCGTAATGAAACTGCGTATGGTTCGTTTCCTACGTACTCCTGAGTACGATGAGCTGTTCTCTGGCGACCCAATCTGGGCAACAGAGTCTATGGGTGGTATGGGTATCGACGGTCGTACGCTAGTAACGCGTTCGAACTTCCGTTTCCTAAACTCTCTATACACTATGGGTCCTTCTCCAGAGCCAAACATCACTGTTCTTTGGTCTGAGCAACTACCTGACGGCTTCAAGCGTTTCTGTGCGAAGGTATCTATCGATACTTCTTCTATCCAGTACGAAAATGATGACCTAATGCGTCCTGACCTAGAGTCTGATGATTACGCTATCGCTTGTTGTGTATCTCCAATGATCGTTGGTAAGCAAATGCAGTTCTTCGGTGCTCGTGCTAACCTTGCGAAAACAATGCTTTACGCAATCAACGGCGGTGTGGACGAGAAACTTAAGATGCAAGTTGGTCCTGTTTCAGACAAGATCACTGACGAAGTTCTTAACTACGATGACGTAATGGGTCGCCTAGACACATTCATGGACTGGTTAGCTAAGCAATACGTGACTGCACTAAACAGCATTCACTACATGCACGACAAGTACAGCTACGAAGCGTCTCTAATGGCTCTTCATGACCGTGACGTTCGTCGTACTATGGCTTGTGGTATCGCTGGTCTATCTGTTGCAGCTGACTCACTATCTGCAATCAAGTTCGCGACTGTTAAACCAATCCGTGACGAAGATGGCATCGCAACTGACTTCGAAATCGAAGGCGATTACCCTAAATACGGTAACAACGACTCTCGTGTAGATGATATTGCTTGTGAACTAGTTTCTACGTTCATGAACAAGATCCGTAAGCTTAAGACTTACCGTAACTCTATCCCTACACAGTCAGTTCTTACTATCACGTCTAACGTTGTATACGGTAAGAAAACTGGTAACACTCCAGACGGTCGTCGTGCTGGCGCTCCTTTCGCTCCTGGTGCAAACCCAATGCACGGTCGTGATGAGAAAGGTGCTGTAGCATCACTAACGTCTGTAGGTAAACTACCGTTTGCTGACGCACAAGATGGTATCTCTTACACGTTCTCTATCGTGCCAAACGCACTAGGTAAAGAACAAGACAGCCAACGTGCTAACCTTGCAGGCCTAATGGATGGTTACTTCCACCACGAAGCTGGCATTGAAGGTGGTCAACACCTTAACGTTAACGTTCTTAACCGCGAAACTCTTGAAGACGCAGTTAAGCACCCTGAGAAATACCCTCAGCTAACAATCCGTGTATCTGGTTACGCTGTTCGCTTTAACTCTCTAACTGCAGAGCAACAAGCTGACGTAATCGCACGTACATTTACTGAGTCTCTATAAGCTCACGCTCAATAGACAGTAAATAATATTAGCCTCGCCAATGTGCGGGGCTTTTTTATATCTGAAATAAATCGCACTACACTCACCTATCCCGCGAAATGTTAGGTTGAGCAAAAAAGCACCCTGCCATTCACTTTTTTTCCACAAATTCTGTCAAATTACGGTAATATCGCGGTTCATAATTTAAGAGTAACTGCTCCATGAAATACCTGCGTTGTTTACCCCTGATTCTTCTCTCTTTCTCATCTTTAGCCTCTGAGCGTTCTACGTTAACTTTTGCTTTAGATAATGATGGTATTTTTGGTGTCGACCAAGACTATACCAACGGCTTATTTCTGGGTTACACATCATCAAGTATTACGCCATATAACTGGGTAAAACCATTGAGTCTTTCCTACTGGGGCGCAAGCTCTCTAGACAAGTGGGAAATCACCATTGGCCACAAGATGTATACGCCTTCTGACATTGAGTTAGAAACGCCATCGCCTAATGATCGCCCATACGCAGGTTACCTTCACACTGAATTCAATTACATCAGCTTAAACCCACAGCAAGCCCAGCGTTTTAATATCACGTTTGGTACTACGGGCGAACGTGCACTGTCTGAAGATGCTCAAAAGCTGGTTCACTCAATCACTAAGTCGGATGAGCCGATGGGTTGGGAATACCAAGTCGATGATGAATGGGCGGGAAGCGTTGGTTACCTAAGCCATTTCAACCTAATGCGTAATCAAGCTCTTGCGAATACTGACTACGAAATCTCTAACGTTTCTGAAATCAACGTCGGTAACTTTAGAAGTGACATTTCAACGGGCTTCATGTTTCGTTGGGGTACAGACTTAGGCGGTAACTTTGGTGCAGCTAACATCACCACAGAAAACCCATTCAAACCGGGCATGATCGGCGCATCAAACGCTGGTTGGTTTACCTATGCAGGCCTCGAAGGTCGCTACCGATTCAACGACCTGACTATCGAAGGCGATCGCTCAGGTGTTGATGAGTACGCTAATAAAAACAACGAAGATCCAGCGATCTACGATGTGACTTTAGAGAACATTCAAGCAACTGCTGTATTGGGTGTCGCTTGGTATAACCGATACGTTGGTGCCTCTTTAGCGCTAACCGCAAAAACACCGGATTACGAAGAAGCGAAAGAGTCAGTGTACACCACTGGCGGTATCACAATGTTTGCTTTCTTCTAGCCACCAGTAAGGGCTTTCGTCCTTTACTTTTCAAGTTTAATAAAGGCAATCATCTTCACAGGTGGTTGCCTTTATTTTTAAAGGTCTCGTTACCATTTGACCCTATTTTATGTACCGTTTTTGTAATAAAATAAACGGTATAAATTCCTCTACGAGAATAGCTCATGTCTACAACTGGTCGCATTCACTCATTCGAATCTTGTGGTACTGTCGATGGCCCTGGTATCCGCTTTATTGTGTTTCTTCAAGGCTGCTTAATGCGTTGTATGTACTGTCATAACCGTGATACATGGGATCTTCATGACGGAAAGGAAGTAACGGTCGAAGAGATCATCAACGAAGCAAAATCATACCGTCATTTCATGAAAGCATCGGGCGGTGGTATCACCTGTTCTGGTGGTGAAGCGATGCTACAACCTGAGTTTGTTCGTGATTTTTTCCGCGCAGCTCAAGCTGAAGGCATCCACACTTGTCTTGATACTAATGGCTACATTCGTAAGCACACTGAAGTGGTTGACGAAGTACTAGAAGCCTCTGATCTAGTGATGCTCGATCTTAAGCACATGCGAGATGAGATTCACCACGATTTCATTGGTGTATCAAACAGACGTACTCTGGATTTTGCGCGCTACCTACACAAAATCGGTAAGAAGACGTGGATTCGTTATGTGATTGTCCCTGGCTACACGGACACGCCTGAAGATGCTCATCTGCTAGGTGAATTCATCAAAGACATGGATAACATCGAGAAAGTAGAGCTGCTTCCATACCATAAGCTGGGTGCACATAAGTGGGAAGCACTTGGTTTTGACTACCCTCTTGAAGGTACAAATCCGCCAAGCAAAGAGAAAATGGATGAGATTGTTGCTGTTCTTAGCCAGTATCATTCAAACGTAAAATACTAATACTGCAGACGATGCTCAACCTCTATTTTAAACGCCTCAATTTCGATTGGGGCGTTTTCTTTTCTAGCGCTAACTATCCTTTCACTTTTCTTTACAACTTTTGTTTATCAATTAAAAAAATCATATTAAATCCGTGTTGAGATCATGTTTCCACGCGTAGGAATGCTGTTACTCTTACTGCAACAAAAGAATATAACATTTAGTTTTTTAGTGAGGCTCATCCCATGGAAATGACCAATGCTCAGCGTCTAATTCTATCAAATCAATACTACCTAATGTCTCAAATGAACCCTGAGAACTCGGCGAAATACCAGCGTCTACAAACGATTGTAGAACGTGGTTACGAACTCCAAATGCGTGAACTTAACAAAGAGTTTGGTTGTTTGACTGAAGCAGAATGTCGCGAAATTATCGACATCATGGAGATGTACCATGCAATGCAAGAGTCGAACAAAATGCTTGCAGAACAAGAGCGTGCTGAAGTAGACCAACGTCGCCTGCAGTTCTTAGGTTTTGATATCGCTTCTGAAGCGCAGATCGTACACTACGTGCGTTTCCTTGTTGATTCTGAAGGTCTTTACCCTCAATTCGACAAAGCCGATCACCACTTCAATAGCCAGATGCCAATGCTAGAGAAGTACCGTCGCATGCTAACAACATGGCGCAACTGCCCTCGTCAGTACCACCTATGTGCGACAGAGCTATCTCAAATCTTTAGCGCTTAATTCGTTAATAGATCAGCGATAACTTTTAAAAAGTTTCAAGAAAAAGGGTTACTCATCATGAGTAACCCTTTTTTTAATGTTCGCACACAAAGAGAAAAACCAAAGCAACTAGAAAACGTAAGCAACACCAACGTTCGCGGCCATGTTGATACCACTTTCAAGTATTGGGCTATTCTCTATATCACCTTCAAGGTTGGTATAACGAACGCCACCAGTTACTCGAACATTTGGCGTAACATGCAGATAGCCACTATTTTGAACCCATTATTCTTCACTACATCTACCTATTTATTGAGCAATTTTTGATAACTTCGCGCATTATATGGTACTCCATTCCAAAAATCAATAGAGCCCAGTTATACATCTAATGCACATAAATCCATTGTGAGTATTGTTAAGCGACCTAAAATCTCAAAACAAACGGCCAGATCCCCTCGAATGTAAAATAATTTGATTCTACGCGCCTCAAGTTGCCTATTGCGCTCGCCACGTTTTTCACACGCAAAATTGTAAATAAATACATAATTGTTAAGCAAAATTGTGGAAGCGGGTCTAACCTTAAAATGTAGGGAGAGCCTATTTTTCAATCGCTCGTCAGTTTTGACTGGTTAACAAGGGGAATGTGACTATGAGTATCTTTGACCACTATCAATCACGTTATGAAGCAGCCAAGGAAGAAGAGCTGACATTGCAGGAGTTCTTAGGGCTGTGTAAAGACGATAAAAGTGCTTACGCTAATGCTGCCGAGCGCTTATTACTAGCCATTGGCGAACCAGAGGTTATTGACACTGCTCAAGACCCTCAACTGAGTCGTATTTTCTCGAACCGTGTCATCTCACGCTACAGCGAATTTAAAGATTTCTACGGTATGGAAGATGCGATTGAACAGATTGTTTCTTACTTAAAACATGCTGCGCAAGGTTTAGAAGAACGTAAACAAATCCTTTACCTACTTGGCCCTGTGGGCGGTGGTAAATCTTCTCTCGCTGAAAAACTCAAAGCCCTGATGCAGAAACTACCAATCTATGTATTGTCTGCTGACGGTGAACGAAGCCCAGTAAACGATCACCCATTCTGTCTATTCGACGTTAACGAAGACGGCGACTTATTGAAGAATGAATATGGCATTGAGAAACGCTATCTTCGCTCAATTATGTCTCCGTGGGCAGCGAAACGTCTGCACGATTTTGGCGGTGATATTTCCAAATTCAAAGTCATCAAACTGCGCCCTTCTATTCTCGATCAAGTTGCGATCGCGAAAACGGAGCCAGGTGATGAAAACAACCAAGATATCTCGTCTCTGGTTGGTAAAGTTGATATTCGTAAACTTGAACACTTCTCTCAAGATGATCCTGATGCCTACAGCTACTCTGGTGCGCTTTGTAAAGCCAACCAAGGTGTGATGGAATTCGTGGAGATGTTCAAAGCGCCAATCAAAGTATTACACCCTCTACTTACGGCAACACAAGAAGGTAACTTCAACGGTACCGAAGGGCTTTCTGCACTGCCATTTGACGGTATGATTCTCGCTCACTCGAACGAATCTGAGTGGCAGACCTTCCGTAACAACAAAAACAACGAAGCATTCCTCGACCGTGTGTACATTGTAAAAGTCCCTTACTGTCTGCGTGTGTCTGAAGAAGTTAAGATCTACAAGAAACTGCTTGAGCACAGTGAGCTATCCCAAGCGCCTTGCTCACCAAGCACACTCGATCTGCTATCGCAATTCAGCATTCTTTCGAGACTAAAAGAGCCTGAAAACTCATCTCTATTCTCTAAGATGCGTGTTTACGATGGTGAGACTCTAAAAGACACCGATCCAAAAGCGAAGAGCTACCAAGAGTACCGAGATTATGCTGGCGTTGACGAAGGCATGTCTGGGCTATCAACGCGTTTCGCCTTTAAGATCCTGTCTCGTGTGTTTAACTTCGACCAAGCCGAAGTGGCCGCGAACCCAGTGCACCTGTTCTACGTTATTGAGCAGCAAATCGAACGGGAGCAGTTCCCTCAAGAGACCGCCGAGAAGTACCTAGAGTTCTTGAAAGGATACCTAGTGCCACGCTACGTAGAGTTCATCGGTAAAGAAATTCAAACCGCTTATCTAGAGTCTTACTCTGAGTACGGTCAGAATATCTTCGACCGCTATGTCACCTACGCAGATTTCTGGATTCAAGACCAAGAGTACCGCGACCCAGAAACAGGCCAACTATTTGACCGTGCTTCTCTGAATGGTGAACTAGAGAAAATCGAGAAGACAGCCGGTATCAGTAACCCTAAAGACTTCCGAAATGAGATTGTGAACTTTGTGCTTCGTGCCAAAGCCAACAATAACGGTCAAAACCCAGTGTGGACGAGCTACGAGAAACTGCGCACTGTGATTGAGAAGAAAATGTTCTCTAACACAGAAGAGCTACTTCCTGTTATTTCGTTCAATGCTAAGACCTCAACGGATGATCAGAAAAAACATGACGACTTCGTTGCTCGTATGATGGAAAAAGGCTACACCGAGAAGCAAGTGAGACTGCTATCTGAGTGGTACCTAAGAGTTCGTAAATCCTCATAACTAAACGGTATTGAGCTGCTCAACTGAGCAGCTCGTATAAACCAATAACTTTTATACCTTAGTAAATCAATAACTCTTATACCCGAATAAAAAGTAGGATCGCGACATCAGCTGAGAGGGAGTTCTTATGGCACAATTTATCGATCGGAGGCTCAATGGCAAAAATAAGAGTGCTGTGAATAGACAGCGTTTCTTACGACGCCATAAAGAGCAAATCAAAGAATCTGTGGCCGATGCAGTTAACCGACGCTCAATCACCAATACAGAAACAGGTGAAGACGTCACTATTCCCCATAAAGACATCAAAGAGCCGAACTTTCACCAAGGTCAAGGCGGCGTAAGAGAGCGCGTTCACCCAGGTAATGATCAGTTCATCACTGGCGATAAAATCGAACGCCCTAAAGGTGGTGGTCAAGGTGGTGGCTCAGGCCAAGGCGACGCAAGCCCTGATGGCGAAGGCCAAGATGAATTTACCTTCCAAATTTCAAAAGATGAGTATCTTGATATTCTCTTTGAAGATTTAGCTCTACCTAATCTAGAGAAAAATCAGGTCAACAAAATCACCGAATGGAAAACTCACCGCTCTGGTTACCAAAGCGCGGGGATTCCATCCAACATCGCTATCGTTCGTTCACTACAGCAATCTCTGGCTCGTAGAACCGCGATGACAGCAGGTAAAAAGCGCGAGCTTAACCTACTGATGGAACAGCTTGACCAAGTTAAAATGACGGAGCCGGCACAACCTTTTGAGGAAGGTCGCCTCAAAGAAGAGATTGCCGAGTTACGTAAAAAGATTGAAAGCGTGCCGTTCATTGACACCTTCGACTTACGTTTTAAAAACTACGAGAAGCGCCCTATTCCATCTAGCCAAGCCGTGATGTTCTGTCTAATGGATGTATCGGGCTCTATGGATCAGGCCACAAAAGATATTGCGAAGCGCTTTTATGTTCTTCTGTATCTGTTCTTAAATCGCACCTACGAAAACGTCGATGTTGTGTTTATTCGTCACCATACTCAGGCTAAAGAGGTCGACGAACATGAGTTTTTCTACTCACAAGAAACGGGTGGCACCATTGTTTCAAGCGCACTGAAACTGATGAAGGAAATTGTCGCAGACCGCTACCCTGCTAATGAGTGGAACATCTATGCAGCACAAGCCTCTGATGGCGATAACTGGGCTGATGACTCTCCTCGCTGTAAAGAGTTACTGGTCAATACGCTTCTGCCAACTTGCCAATATTACTCTTACATCGAAATAACACGCCGCTCTCATCAAACACTTTGGCACGAATACGAAAAACTCGAGAGTAGCTTTGACAACTTCGCCATGAAAAACATTAAAACGGTGGATGATATTTTTCCTGTGTTTAGAGAACTGTTCCAGAAAGAGACAGCGTAAGGGAGTTTGCCATGACAGCGAAATCAAACGTTGCAGAGAAAAACAAAGCTGCAAAAAAGAAAAACGACAAGATGCTGCCTGATGGTCCAGATTGGACGTTCAACCTCTTGGAGAAATACCACGTAGAAATCAAACGTGTTGCGCAGCATTACCGTTTAGATACTTACCCAAACCAGATTGAAGTGATTACTTCAGAACAGATGATGGATGCCTACTCGAGCATTGGTATGCCTATCAATTACAACCACTGGTCTTTTGGTAAGAAATTCATTCAAACCGAGCAAAACTACAAGCATGGCCAAATGGGCTTGGCATACGAAATCGTAATCAACTCCGATCCTTGTATCGCTTACCTGATGGAAGAGAACACGGTCACAATGCAGGCGCTGGTAATGGCTCACGCTTGTTATGGCCACAACTCTTTCTTTAAAGGCAACTACCTGTTCCAAACATGGACCGATGCCAGTTCCATCATCGATTACTTGTTGTTTGCTAAGAAGTACATCAGTGGTTGTGAAGAGAAATATGGTGTTGCTGAAGTCGAGCAGCTCCTTGATTCTTGTCACGCACTGATGAATTACGGCGTAGACCGATACAAACGCCCTGAGAAGATTTCCATTGCAGAAGAGACAGCAAGACAAGAAGAACGCGAAGCTTATCTGCAATCTCAAGTGAATGAGCTATGGCGAACCGTTCCTCAAAATAAAAGTAAGGAAGAAGAGACCAAGATCCGCTTTCCTAGCGAGCCTCAAGAAAACATTCTCTACTTTATCGAGAAGAACGCACCACTGCTTGAACCTTGGCAACGAGAGTGTGTTCGCATCGTTCGCAAAGTGAGCCAATACTTCTACCCTCAAAAACAAACTCAAGTGATGAACGAAGGCTGGGCAACCTTCTGGCATTACACCATTCTTAACCACCTTTACGACGAAGGCTTGGTGAGTGATAAGTTCATCTTAGAATTCCTACACAGCCATACCAGTGTCGTCGCACAACCTGCCTACAACAGTCCTTATTTCAGCGGGATAAACCCTTATGCGCTTGGCTTTGCGATGTTTAGAGACATCCGACGCATCTGTGAAGAGCCAACCGATGAAGATAGAGAGTGGTTCCCTGAGTTAGCCGGAAGTGATTGGTTAGAAGCGGTGCACTTTGCGATGCACAACTTCAAAGATGAAAGTTTCATCAGCCAATACCTTTCTCCAAAAATCATTCGAGACTTTAAGCTGTTCTCTGTACTCGACGACGACCGTAAAAATACCATTGAGGTGAGTGCTATTCATGATGATCCGGGCTATCGCCTGATTCGTGAGAAGCTTGCGGCGCAATACAACCTAAGTAACCTTGAACCAAACATTCAGGTGTTTAATGTCGATGTTCGTGGTGACCGCTCAATGACACTGCAATATGTGCCTCACGACCGCATCCCGCTTGATAAAGGCTACGACGAAGTGATGAAGCATCTCTATCGCTTGTGGGGCTTTGATGTGATTTTGGAAGAGCTCAAAGACACGGGTCATCGAGAAATCCTGACGACTTGTCCGAAACGCAATGACTATGGAGCCAAGATTTAATACCCATCATAGTAAGTAGATTATGGGTATAAAACTCCGCTCCCCCTACAACATAGTGGTCACCCGCTCGGAAGTGGAGCAATAAAAAAGCGCATAAGTCTGATGACTTATGCGCTTTCTTTTGAAGGCTCGAACTAAATAAGCTTAAACAATCGGCTTTTGACCGCGTTCAATCAGCTTCATCAGCACGCTGTCTGCAGATTTACCTGCCACGCCAGCTAGCTTGTCTGACAGCTTTTTCTTCTGTACATAGTGAATCGCTAGAACCGTCTTGTCTTTGCATGCTTCAACAACTAAGTCATCAGAAGTACGGATCTCATCCACCAGTCCAAGTTCATGTGCTTGTGTACCAAACCAGTGTTCACCCGTTGCTACTTTTTCAAGATCTAACGCAGGACGATGGTCACGGATGAAGTCTTTGAATAGGCCATGTGTTTCTTCTAGCTCTTCTTTAAACTTCTCACGTGCTTTATCGCTGTTCTCACCAAACATAGTAAGCGTGCGTTTGTACTCACCCGCCGTTAGCTGCTCGAACTCAATATCGTGCTTTTTAAGTAGTTTGTTGAAGTTTGGCAGTTGAGCGATAACACCAATAGAGCCAACAATAGCAAACGGTGCAGATACAATTTTGTCTGCGATACATGCCATCATGTAACCGCCGCTTGCCGCCACTTTGTCTACCGAGATAGTCAGAGGCAAACCTGCCGCTTTGATACGATCAAGTTGAGAAGACGCTAAACCATAGCCGTGAACCATGCCACCGCCAGACTCAAGTTTCAGCAATACTTCATCACCTTCACGAGCCACAGCCAGAACCGCCGTTACCTCTTCACGTAATGAAGCCACTTCTTTCGCATCAATGCTGCCGTTAAAATCAAGAACGAATAGATGTGGTTCACGCTTACTATCAAGCTCACCCTCTTTCGCTGCTTTCTTCACTTCTTTACCGCGTGATTTTACTTTCTCTTTTTCCGCTTTCTTTTCTGCTTTATCACGGGCTTTGATGAAAGCATCATCATGTAGATGGTGCTCTAGTTGTTCAATCGTCTGTTTATGATGTTCAGATAGGTTCGTGATTTCCAGCTCACCTTTAATCGCGCTTGATTTCCCACCCACAGATTTAGCAATCACTAAAATTGCGATGATGGCGATTACAACGGTCGCAATCTTGGCTAAAAACAAGCCGTAGTCCAACAAAAATTCCAATGTCATATCCCCTATTGTATGAATTAGTGTATTGTAACCATCTTGTCACGATTACCAAGAATTTCTCATCATTCCTGCGGTTATCTGTGTGATTAAACATCAATGGAATGACGAACATAATAAAAGAAAGAAGGATAAGCACAGTGGATTACCCAATCTCTACAGATGCCCTCAAAGATAAAGTAATTTTGGTTACAGGTGCCGGTGCTGGCATTGGTCGCCAAGCAGCACTAAGCTTCGCTCAACATGGTGCAACTGTCATTCTGTTAGGCCGCAATGTTAAAAACCTTGAATTCATTTACGATGAAATCGAAAGCGCTGGTTACCCACAACCTGCGATTATCCCATTGGATTTAAAAGGTGCGACAAAGCAGAACTACGTTGATATGGCTGAAACCATTGAATCACAGTTCGGTCGTTTAGACGGTCTACTGCATAATGCTGGCGTTCTTGGCACTCTAAGCCCGTTTGAGCAGATTGATGAAGAAACCTTTGATGATGTTATGCAGATCAATGTGAAATCTGAGTTCTTGATGACTCAAGCTCTGCTACCTGCACTTAAAAAAGCAGAAGCGGGTCGCATCGTATTTACCTCTTCAACGGTTGGTCACTCTGGCCGCGCATTCTGGGGCACTTACGCGATTTCTAAGTTTGCTACCGAAGGTATGATGCAAATCTTAGCGGACGAGCTTGAAGACACGAACATCCGTGTTAACGCAATCAACCCGGGCGGCACTCAAACACGCATGCGTGCAAAAGCGTACCCAGGAGAAGATGCGAATAAGCTAAAAACGCCACTCGACATCATCCCACTGTACCTACATTTAATGAACCCAAGCGTGACAGATATTAATGGCCAATGTATCGATGCTCAACCTAAGTAACTGATATCATTAACCAACAGTAAAAAGTCGCTTCCATAGCGACTTTTTTTGTATCTAAATCAACCATCTAATACTTACTGCCGCTAATTTTCATCATTTCTCTTTGCATCTTTTTCATTGTTAAATATACTGTATAGATATACAGGTATTTAATTATGCATGAACTAATAAAAAACTTACAAGACCGCCAGCTAATCTGGAAAGGGTTACAATCAACAACGCAAGGAAGTACCACTTCAACAGGCTATCCTCAACTGGATAAACAGCTTGATGGCGGCTTCCCGACGCACGGCGTTATTGAAGTTGAATCACAACAAGGGATCGGCGAGCTTCGCCTACTGACGCCCTATTTATCTCAACAAAACTCGCAAAAACTGGCCATATTCATTAACCCGCCAGGGAAGATCTGTGCTGAGTTTTTTAACAGCCAAGGCATTGAATTAGAAAACATTCTCGTTATCCAGCCTCAACGCGATCTCGATGCGTTGTGGGCAGCTGAGCAGTGCCTCAAAAGCGGCGCTTGTCACTCTGTATTGCTATGGGGAGCCGATCTAGAAATACACCAAACAAAGCGCCTACAAGCAGCCAGTGAAACCGGTAAGTGCCTGCAGTTTCACTTTAAAGCCACCAGCCATAATCAATTATCCCTGCCCGTTTCCTTAAGCATGAAACTCTCTTCTCACGCGCAGGGATTAAAGGTTGAAGTGACTAAGAGAAAAGGCAGCTGGTCGTATGGCAGCTTTATTCTAGACATGACACACTACTGGCCGTTACTCACAGAGAAAGTCGTTTATGAAGACAATTCAGACCGCGCTTTGTCTGGTAACACTGTGCTGGCTTTTCCTATTGCGAAGCAAGGCTAACGTATGTTGTGGCTTTATCTGCACTTTCCATCTCTGCAGTTGGATACCTTGTTTAACTCTAATGAATTGGGTTCGAGCGAAGACTCACGCGAACAACCTATTATCATCGTGGATGAAAAAGATCACCATGTACTGCAAGCAAACCCAGCTGCGCTGCAATCGGGAATTTCGCTTGGTATGGGCTTAGGGTCTGCAGCAGCTTTGTGCCACAACTTACACGTCCACCCTTACAGTATTGAACTGGAGAAAAGTAAGCTTAAAGAGATCGCTCAATGGGCGTATCTGGTCACTTCCGACATGGCGTTATTGCCACCTAATGGTTTGTTGATTAAAGCCTCTAACATGCTGTCACTTTACGACGGGCTAGATAACTACTGGCATGAGCTCAAAAGCCACTTAGAAACGCTCAATATCCAGTTCAGCTTCGCTACGGGTTATTCGCCGCTTTCTGCGATCCTTTTGGGTAAGCAAGCGATCAACCAAGCAACAAACAATATTGAGCAGATGAAAACTTGGGTCAATCAACAAGCATTAATTTCCAGTGAGCTACCGACCAAGCAAGTGGAACGCCTGAACCGTGTCGGTATCAATACCGTTGAAGACTTATTAAAGCTGCCTTTGCAAGAGGTCGCACGCCGCTTTGATATCGACTTGGTGAATTATGTCGGTCGCCTTAACGGCCAGTTCAAGCACCCGATTGATTTCTATCATCCACCAGAGAATTTCCAGCAATATTTGGAGCTATTGTTTGATATTGAAAACATCCTATTTATCGAAAAGCCGTTGCTGAAATTACTGAATCAACTCGAATGTTTTTTGAAGCTACGCGATCGAGTGGCTTTCGAGTTAACTCTGACTTTACACCTAAGAGATAAAGACGATCACCCTGTCTCTTTTTATTCGGCACAAGGTGATTACCTTGCTGAAAAATGGGCGAACCTTACTCATCTCACCTTAGAGTCACTCAAGCTCACCGCACCGGTTCAAGGACTGACCCTCAGCTTGGTTCGTCATGGAGAACCCCAAATGGCCTACTATGATCTTTTTGATGGTAATACCGGAACACTTGCCGCGTTAGATTTGCTCTCATTACTGCAAGCAAAGCTTGGGCAGGCCTGTATTAAAACACCGAAAATACAGCACGACCCAAGGCCAGAAAAGGCCAATCAGTATTCGCTCCCAACACTGAGTAAATCTGTGGCAAAAAGGCAAACGCCCCCAGAGAGCGAGCAACAAACCATAGCTCTTAGCGTCGTTCAACAGCGGCTCAGGCCCAGTATTTTACTGCCAGAGCCCGAAGCCTTAACCGAAAGCGTCACCTTATCTCAAGGCCCAGAGCGCATTGTGTCTGGCTGGTGGGACGGAGAGAAGGTCATTCGTGACTACTTTATTGCTCACAGCGAAAACGGTCGGTGGCTCTGGATATTTAGAACGCCAGATAAACAGTGGTTTTTGCACGGCTTATTTAGCTAGTCGGTAAGAACGTAAGTCAGCAAGAAACTTTGTTAGCTCCTCCGTTCTACTTATTCAATTTCAGCGTCCCTTTTCAATCATGTTCACTCGCAATGGTTAAGTGAGATTACGTTATGTCTCAGCAATACTCAGAGCTATTTTGCCAAAGCAATTACTCCTTCCTTGAGGGAGCCTCACACGCAGAGGAGCTTGTTTTACAGGCCGATTTCTTGCGTTACAAAGCACTCGCGGTTACTGATGAGTGCTCAGTCGCGGGCATCGTTAAGGTTCACTCTGCGATCAAGCAACATAAACTATCACTCAAGCAAATTGTCGGGAGCATGTTTTGGCTAAATGAAGAGTGCCAAGTGGTCTTGATATGCCCAAACAGACAAGCCTACGCCGAGCTGTGCCGTATTATTACCAACGCGAGACGTCGTAGCAGCAAGGGACATTATCAGCTCTCTGAGTGGGATATCATGTCGGCTAAGCACTGCTTTATTCTTTGGCTTCCTCAACAGAAAAATGAAGACGCACACTGGGGGCAATGGCTCTCCCAGCATCATTCAGGTCGGTTGTGGATCGGCTTACAAAGACACCTAAAGCAAACCGACCAGCAGTACACAGATTACTGCGTTGAGCTGTCACAACATCACCAACTGCCGATTACAGCTTGTGGTGGTGTGTTGATGCACAATGCGAATCGCTTACCCTTGCAGCACTCACTCACTGCGATAAAGTACCAAAAGCCCATTACCGAAGTGGGCAGTCACTTACTCGCTAATGCCGAGCGCTGTTTACGGAGTATCAATAAGCTCTCTCATATCTTCAAAGCGGAGTGGCTAGAAGAGAGCAACCGTATCGCTGAGCTGTGTGAATTTGATTTAAATAGCTTGCGATACGAATATCCCAGTGAGCTGATTCCTCAAGGGGAGACACCCATGAGTTATCTGCGCATGTTGGTCGAAAAAGGAAAACAGACTCGCTTCCCACAAGGTGTACCTAACGACATCCAACAAATCATAGATAAAGAATTGGGATTAATTGACGAGCTTGACTACCCTTTCTTTTTTCTCACCATTCATGACATCGTGATGTTTGCCAAAAGCCAAGGCATTCTTTACCAAGGTCGAGGTTCAGCGGCCAATTCCGTGGTCTGTTACTGCTTAGAAATCACCTCTGTCGACCCAAGACAGATCTCGGTGCTGTTTGAGCGTTTCATCAGTAAAGAGCGCGATGAGCCGCCTGATATTGATGTCGATTTTGAACACGAACGTCGTGAAGAAGTCATCCAATACATCTATAAAAAATACGGTAGAGAACGGGCTGCACTTGCTGCAACAGTCATCTCTTATCGCTTCAAAAGTGCGGTGAGAGATGTGGGGAAAGCATTAGGGCTACAAGAAACTCAGCTCGACTACTTCATCAAGAACACCAATCGCAGGGACAAAAGCTTAGGTTGGCAGGCTCAGCTCACTCAATTAGGGCTACAACCTGATTCTTTGAAGGGGCAGCAGTTTATCCACTTGGTTAATGAGATTATCGGCTTCCCACGTCACTTATCTCAACATGTCGGTGGCTTTGTCATATCCTCAGGGCCTTTGTATGAGCTGGTTCCCGTCGAAAATGCAGCGATGCACGATCGAACCATTATCCAATGGGATAAGGATGATCTAGAAACCTTGGGCTTGCTGAAAGTTGATGTGCTCGCGTTGGGTATGCTCTCTGCGATTCGTAAATGTTTCGACCTGATCAAACGTATTCACGGGCGATCACTGACCATTGCTGAGATCACTCGCCTTAAGGACGATCCTCAGGTTTACGGCATGATTCAGCGAGCAGACACAGTCGGGATATTCCAAATTGAGTCACGCGCACAAATGAGCATGCTGCCAAGGCTTAAACCGAAGACTTATTACGACTTGGTGATTCAAATCGCTATCGTACGCCCAGGCCCTATTCAGGGTGATATGGTGCATCCGTTTCTCAAGCGTCGAGATGGCATTGAGCCAATCAGTTATCCATCTAAAGACGTGGAATCAGTACTGTCGCGCACCTTAGGTGTACCGATATTCCAAGAGCAAGTGATCAAACTCGCGATGGTCGCTGCAGGGTTCACAGGCGGAGAAGCAGATCAACTCAGACGGGCAATGGCCGCTTGGAAGAAAAATGGCAACGTCTTTAAGTTTAAAAACAAACTCATCGAAGGAATGCAAAAGCGCGGCTATGATACAGAGTTTGCTGAGCAGATCTTTAAACAGATATGCGGCTTTGGCGAGTACGGTTTTCCTGAAAGCCACTCCGCTTCGTTTGCGGTGTTAGCGTATTGCTCCGCTTGGTTGAAATGCTACTACCCAGAGTGCTTCTACGCTTCTTTGTTGAATAGCCAACCGATGGGGTTTTATAGCCCTTCACAGTTAGTACAAGACGCACAACGACACAATGTGGTGATACTTCCGGTATGTGTGAACGCTTCTCAAAACGACCACACGGTTGCCCCTCATCAGAATGGTCTAGCGATTCGCTTAGGGCTGCGACAAATCAAAGGATTCAGCGAGCATGGAATTCAAAGCGTGCTCGCCAATCGTCCACCATCCGGTTATCGCCACCCTAGTCAGGTGAAACAGTTATCGATGAATAAGAAAGATATCGAGCTACTGGCATCGGCCAATGCGCTACATAACGTTTCTGGAGACCGCTTCCAGACTCGCTGGGCGATCATGGACTCGGCGTCGGATTTACCTCTGTTTAGCCAAGCCTATGACGATGCTGAGGCAGGACATGACGAACATGTACTGCACAAGCCCAATGAGATGCAAGATCTACTCGAAGACTTCACCAGTGTCGGAATTTCATTGAACAAGCACCCCATCACTTTGCTCGAAGAAGCAGGACGATTAGGTCGATTCACACACATGAAAGATTTAATACAGCAAAGACACAAATCTATGGTCACCGTTGTCGGATTAGTCACAGGTAAACAATCTCCCGGCACCGCGGCAGGTGTCACCTTTGTTACGCTGGAAGATAGCACTGGCAATATTAATGTCGTGGTATGGGGAGCAACCGCACGCGCTCAACAGCAAGCTTATCTCACAGCCAAGGCGTTAAAAGTACAAGGGATATTAGAAAAAGAAGGTGAAGTCGTGCATGTTATCGCGGGAAAACTTATCGATATTACCGATGAAATTGTTGGCTTGAAAACCAAATCTCGGGATTTTCATTAGCGAAGTACCAACTGTTCTCAATCGATCATTGGCTAAAGAAAAGAGAGAAAGAAAAACGAAAAAGGGAAGCATCCGCTTCCCTTCAATTCCAGTTGTTGAGTTATGACTCAACTTCAGCTTCCGTACGTCTTTTCTTAAATTCCCTATACAGTAATAAGCTCAAAGTCATGACGACTTTAGACGTTAACCATATCATTAAGAGGAACTACCTTAGATTGTGTGTGAAAAATCACGCTAGTAGTTGAGCATATTTCGTTAAGAAAAATATGCTGCGTGAATATTAGCAAGCGCTTTCTATAAGGTCACTCAAAACAAACCGTACAGCAGCATTAATTATAAAATCTGACGCATTCGCTCTTGAGTCACTTCAACCAAGAGGTCTGGCTGGAACTTAGAAATAAAGCGGTTACACCCTACTTTCTCAACCATAGCTTCATTAAAACTTCCACTTAATGAAGTATTTAGCGTGATGAATAGGTCATGCATTCTTGGGTCAGTACGTACTTCGTGTGTCAGCTTGTAGCCGTCCATTTCAGGCATTTCAGCATCGGTGATCATCAACAATATTTCTTGATTGATGTCTTTGCCTTCATCACACCAGCCCTTAAGTAAGGTCAGTGCTTCTAAGCCATCACAACACTCAATAATGTTCAAACCCAACTGCGACAAGGTGCCTTTGATCTGGTTACGCGCTGTTGAAGAGTCATCAACGATAAGCACATTGCGTCCTATCATCTCCTGAGCTAATTGTTCATCTAAAACGCCTTCAGAGATCGAGACATCGTAATCAATGATCTCAGCCAACACTTTCTCAACATCGATGATCTCGACGATCTTGTGCTGCTCTTCTTCTTGAATATGCGTAATAGCGGTTAGGTAGTTTGCACGGCCTGTTGTCTTTGGCGGCGGCTGGATTTCTGTCCATGTCGTGTTCACGATATTACGAACTTGCCCAACCAAGAAACCTTGTACGGTTCGGTTGTATTCCGTAATAATCAGGTTGCTCTCTTGAGACTCCGCACGAGATGGCGGAAAGCCAATGGCACTGCGTAAATCGATAACAGGCACCGATTCACCACGTAAAGACGCAACACCCGTAATATGATGATGAGAGCCCGGTAAGCGAGTGAGTACTGGCACTTTGAGGACTTCTTTCACTTTAAATACGTTAATCGCAAATAGTTGACGACTATTTAAGCTGAATAACAAGAGTTCCAGACGGTTTTCACCGACCAGTTTGGTTCTCTGATCAACCGAATTTAAAACGCCAGACATACAACACCTTAGTGACAAATAATAACTGTGGCTACAATAGCCTACTTCAATAGGTTAAAGCAAAGCGCCAATGCACAGAATGCTTAAACTAAGTACAACAAATGATGTTATACAAAGCTTAAGTACATGGAAAGGTTCAAGGTAAGGCTACAAGACGAGAAAAAGGGGTTAACCTTCAATAACTTTCATTAACAGTTGGCCATCGTATAAGGCCTGCTTGATGAGCGCAGCACCTGGCATGGTTGCCTGCTTATAAAAACGAGATTCCACCAGCTCTAAGTCTTTATGGTAAACCGATAGACTCTGCTCTTCGATACACTTTTGAATCGCCGGGTATAACACGCTCTTCGCCTGATTGATAACACCACCCACCAAGATTTTCTCTGGGTTGAACAGGTTAATCACAATCGCAATCGCAGAACCTAGATAACGGCCTAACTGTTCAATCACTTCGACAGCCAGCGGATCCCCATTAGCAGCGGCAGCACAGATCTGTTCAATAGTGACGTCTTCAACCACCGTTAGCGTTGATTCTTCACCATTTACCAATCGCTCTTTGACTTGCTCACGGATTGCCTGAGAACTCGCCACCGTTTCTAAACAGCCTCGATTACCACAGTGGCAAAGCTTGCCTTCCTTGTCGATCTGGATATGCCCCAACTCACCGATGTTACCGTGACGTCCTTGCAGAACGCGACCATCAAGAATGATCCCGGCACCTAAACCGTGGTGAATCGAGATAAGAACAGAGTTGTCGTTGTCTTGTGAGTTACCAAACAGCTTTTCTGCTAATGCCCACGCTCGGGTATCATTGGCAATAAAAACTGGCAAACCGGTTTCTTTGTAGATCTCCGGCCCCAACGCTAAGTTTTCAACGTTATAGTGCGGCATCTGCAACACAATACCTTGCTCTGAATTCACCAGACCTGGCAGTGTGATAGCGATACTCGTCACCCTGTCGAGTTGCTCGGCATAGGTTTGGAAGAACTCATCGATTTCATGGAGAAGACGCGCAAGCACATCGTCTTGATCACGTTCATGGATATCAATCTTGGTATCGATAAGCACGTCGCCGCCCAATTCATGGAGCGCGATCGTCAAGTATCCGCGACCAAGACGCATCGACAAAAATTGCCAACCTTCGCTATTGGTTTGCAGACCGACAGCAGGACGCCCACGAGTCGTGGCTTCTTGAACCGTCGTTTCGTGAATAAGGTGAGCTTCAATGAGTTCACGGGTAATTTTAGTAATACTCGCCGGAGCCAACTCACTTTGCTTGGACAGATCGATACGAGAAATAGGACCTTTAAGGTCAATTAGTTTATATACACGACCAGCATTGACCTGTTTGATATGATCAATATGGCCCGGTTGAGCCATGTACATTTTACGCTCCAGAAATCATCAACGAGGTAATTTTTTTACTTTGCGAAGTAATTGTGAAGTCACTTGGTATATCGCCGTGACCAGTATCACGTATATACATGAATCTTTGTGTATCGAGTCAAATAGTTCGAGGAAAATTAACACCCACATCGATAATTTGCGACTTAATTTTCAGAATAAAACATCGCGTTTGAGCCCTGAATTCAATAATTAAAGGCAAATCAAGAAATATCCTCCTAGCTCCCAATAAATTATCAATTAATGCATATACTTAATTCAGTCTTTTAAAAGATTACTTGGCCTCACTCTAGGAGTATTCATGACAGCCGAATTAAGAAAAACGAAAATCGTCACAACGCTAGGCCCTTCTACTGATAAAGGTAACGTGCTTGAAGAGATCATCAAAGCCGGTGCCAATATAGTCCGTATGAACTTCTCTCACGGCACCAGCGACGACCATATACAACGCGCAGAAAAAGTCAGAGCAATAGCAAAAAGACACGGTACTCAAATCGCCATTCTCGGAGACTTACAAGGTCCCAAGATTCGTGTGTCGACATTCAAAGATGGCAAAATTCAACTTGCCGTAGGTGACCTATTTACTCTCGACAGCAGCCTAGGTTTAGGTGAAGGCAATCAAAAAGCCGTTGGCCTTGATTACAAAGAACTGCCTAACGACGTATCCGCCGGCGATATACTGTTGCTTGACGATGGTCGTGTTCAACTCAAAGTAACCAAAGTGGAAGGCTGTCGCGTTCATACCGAAGTCATCATTGGCGGCCCACTCTCAAATAACAAAGGCATCAACAAAAAAGGGGGTGGCCTTTCCGCAGAAGCGCTAACAGAAAAAGACAAGCGCGACATCGTCACCGCCGCACAAATCAAAGTGGATTACCTAGCGGTGTCTTTCCCTCGTAATGGTGAAGACATGCATTATGCTCGTCAGCTTGCACGAGAAGCCGGCTTAGAAGCTCACCTCGTCGCAAAAGTGGAGCGAGCAGAGACAGTAGCTACAGTTGAGAACATGGATGACATCATAATGGCCTCAGATGTGGTCATGGTGGCTCGTGGTGACCTCGGAGTGGAAATTGGCGACCCTGAGTTAGTCGGAGTACAAAAACAGCTTATACGCCGTGCCAGAGCGCTTAACCGAACTGTCATCACCGCAACTCAGATGATGGAATCAATGATTTCTGCGCCAATGCCAACCCGTGCCGAAGTTATGGATGTTGCCAACGCCGTACTCGATGGCACCGATGCTGTGATGTTGTCTGGTGAAACTGCAGCTGGTGACTACCCAGTCGAGACCGTAAAATCGATGGCTGAAGTCTGTATTGGTGCGGAAAAAATGGCAGGCATTAATAACCAATCCAATTACCGTATTGACCGCACCTTTGTTACTGCCGAAGAAACCGTTTCGATGGCGACCATCTACTCTGCAAACCATATGGAAGGCATTAAAGGCGTTGTCACTCTCACCGAGTCAGGCCGCACCGCACTGATGATGTCTCGCCTGAGTGCCGACATGCCGATCTACGCGCTGTCTCGTAACGAAGGAACGCTTAATCGCTGTACCTTATACCGAGGTGTGACACCAATCTACTTCGAGACAGAAGCCGAAGACAGCTTTGACATTGCACTATCTACACTCACTTGCTTGAAAGAGAAAGGACACCTTAAGTTTGGTGACCTAGTGATCGTCACTCAAGGCGACATTATGGATGTAGCAGGGTCAACCAACTGTATGAGAATCTTGCCTGTCACCTAATATTTGACCTTAAGGCGAAACGATTCGCCTAATCTCAAAAACTTAAAAGGGTTATCGAACCAAGTTCAATAACCCTTTTTCATTTCAGAACACGACTCACTAAAATCTGCTTAAACAGCATAACGAGCTCACAGCATGCTAGCTCATCAACTTCGGGAATTAGTTACCCGCAGCAATGGTGGCTAACTGTGGCATATGCGAGTTGCGAGCGTTTTCCGTTGAGGTATAGGTCTCCACAAATCGGTAACCGGCTTCTAAACCCAATTCGTAATCATGCAGTAAATCATCTTTATGACTCATTAATGAGCTCGATTTAAGCGTTTGACTAGGTGCTATCTGAACCACAAACGCGTCGTCTGGTGGCGAATTCAAAAAATCCTGAGTCAATGAGTAGGTCTGATAATGCACCATTAGCATGTCAGCCAAGCCTGAATCAAACTTATCTCCGATTAAATGACTTAAGCGATAAATATCATCTGCACCAAATAGCCAGCGACCACCGTTCAGCAGGTCTAAATGCCCACGGTCACGCTTCTGCTCTTTTGAGCGCATAATTTGTTGTTGGAAGAAAGAGGTCCAGTCGGTTTTCCACTGTTCCACTTTCTGTTGCCAATGACCTTGAACACTGTCAAAAGATTCGCGGAACCATTCCAGTTCTTCGGCAGAGATTGGTTTAGGCGCTTTGACTGAAGATCCCTTGACTGGAGCTTCAACCAAATGGTTATTGCCTTCCTCCACCACTGGCTCAGTACGAATCACCACAATAGAACGAGCTTGTCTTCGCCAGGCTTCCTGAACTGGGATACACGCCGATACACCACCGTCCACATAAGCACTGTCACCAATAAAGACTTCGTCATTGTACAAGCGAGGAATAGCACAGGTCGCAATCATCACCTTGTACCAATCTTCGCCCAATAATGGGAAGTAGTGGTCTCGTAAGTCTTTGGAATCCGTTACAGCCGCATAGAAGTGGCGATCGCCTAGCGTTTGTCGCCCTAAATCCAGATCGAGCTTATATGGGTAAGCCATGATTTGTTCTAGCGCCCATTCTAATCCTAGGTTCTTTCTGTGTCGTATATAGGAAAAGAGATTGAAGAACTCTGGTGAGGTTGTGAGGTCGAGAACAAAAGAACGTCCAAGGCCTTTATCACGGCACAGATAAGCACATAAGTTGAGAGCACCTGCTGAGGTACCAAAAAATTCGTCGAAGGGGTCAAAATTTGAGAGAAGAAAGGCATCCAGCACTCCAGAAGTAAAAATACTTCTCTGTCCGCCACCTTGAGCGACCAGTGCTGTTTTTCCAGCAATAAACTTAGCGTAATAATCCAAGTCTATTGCTGTATCAATATTGGTTATAATCCCACTATTCATTATTCCCTGAGTATCAAAACTCAGCCTCGCAATAGATGGTATTAACTACCAATCGCAATAAAGCCAAATGAAAGAATGATCATGTAGATAAACACGGTAATTTGTAGGGCATTTTTCAGATTATGGTCCATAGACACCTCTGGTTTATTATTAATTTGTCGAGTCTCTATTTAAGTACTATCAGGTGTGTGAAGTATCTTCAAGAATCGTCGAAATTAGTCGCACAATATTGATGTAACCATCACAATTAGTAAGTGTATGGATAAGGATATACTCATGAATAACAAAGCAAATATGATGGCACTGATTACGCTTCTCTCCGTTTCAAGCGCGTATGCTTCGCCGGAGATCATCATTACACCTATGGTAGGTTATACCGGCGGTGGCAGTGTCGAAGACCAGGACGGTAAAACCTATGACATGAAAGGCTCTGAAAATTACACCTTTGCCATTGAAACGCCACTTGAAAAAGGACGCATCGGCTTCTTCTACTCCAATCAGAGCTCGGAATTAGAAACGCTTAACCTAAGCTCCTCCATCCAATACCTGCACCTTCAAAGCAGCATCTACTACCCTGCTTCGCCTGTGTTGTCGGGTTATCTAGGGCTAGGCCTGGGTGCTTCTTACGTCGATGTAGACTGGGCAAAAGATAAGTATGGATTCTCAACTTCTATCTTTGGTGGCTTAGAGTACAAATTTAGTGACCGACTAGCGTTGAACACACAAGTACGTTGGTTAGGCACGGTTGTCGACAACGATACCTCCGGTGTTTGTAATATCCCAAATAACGGGCAAGAGTGCATCATTCGCTTTGATACCGACTGGATGAACCAATTCCAAGCCAATGTCGGACTGAGTTTTACTTTCTAAGCGGCTCAATGAAGCAAAAATATAAGATCGGCCCAAACTAAAAAACCAGCTAAATGCTGGTTTTTTCATTATTAAAACGGTTTTAGTTCAGGTTAGAACTTATAGGTAACACCTAAAGCGCCGCCCACTTGCAACTCAACACCTTTATACATATCGAGTTCAGGGTGAACTTGAGCGTAAGCATTCCAACCTTCGTAGAAATTCACTTTCACGCCTAACGGCAAGCGTAAGCCAAAGTCGTCATTCCATTCAGCCCAAGCACCAGCACCGACGTACCAGCTCAACGGAGCTTCAGTCTCGAACTGACCACGCTTCAAAATGTAATCAAAGGCAGCGCCGTCATTGCCAATCGTAGCACGGTATTTCTGATCAAATTCCACAACGACACTCAGGTCTTGGTCAATGGCGAGTCCCACTTCCAAAGCTGGAGCTTCAGAAGCTTGAGCAAACGAGGCTCCGCTGCAGCACATAAGGCCGATCAAGTAACGATGTTTCATAATATTCTCAGACTGTATTTAAAAAACGGAAGTCTACTGGAATCTCAGCAAAAGGTGTCATCGCTGGGTAAAAGATAAAAGACACGAAAAATTTAAGAGCAACCATCAACTGATCGAGTTGAATGATAAGTATCTGAGTTAATGGAGATTAAGCACAATAGATCTTTCATAGAGCAGAAAACAAAAAAGGAGGCCTTTCGGCCTCCTTTCAATTTATTGAATCAGAGAATTAACCGTTGTTACGGATCCACTCATCCATGTCTGTCTTAAGGTTGTCAGACTTAGTACCGAAGATAGCTTGTACGCCACCCGCTACTACTACAACACCTGCAGCGCCTAGTTTCTTCAGCTTGTCTTGGTCAACAAGAGCTGTATCAGCTACTGCAACACGTAGACGAGTAATACAAGCGTCAAGACCAGTGATGTTCGCTTTACCACCGAATGCAGCAACTAGCTCACCAGCAAGTTCAGAACCAGTCGCAACTGACTCTTCTTCAGTCTCGTCTTCACGGCCTGGAGTTTTAAGGTCTAGAGCTTTAATCACAGTGCGGAATACGATGTAGTAAATTGCAGCATAAGCAATACCACATACAACCATTAGGCCCATCTTAGACGCGTTGCCAGATAGAACTAGGAAGTCGATTAGACCGTGTGAGAAAGATGTACCGTGTACAAAACCTAGAGTGTTCGCAAGAACGTATGCAGAACCAGCTAGTAGAGCGTGGATTGCGTACAGTACTGGAGCAACGAATAGGAAAGAGAATTCGATTGGTTCAGTGATACCCGTTAGGAATGAAGTCAACGCAGCAGAAGCCATGATGCCCATTACTTTAGCGCGGTTTTCAGGCTTAGCTGAGTGTGCAATCGCGATTGCAGCAGCAGGTAGACCGAACATCTTGAACATGTAACCACCAGCTAGCTGACCGAAGCCATTGCCCGCTGCACGAGATGCGTCATCAGCAACTAGGTAACAAGTAAGAACACCGTTTTGAGTTTCGCCAGCAGCGTTTACACAAGTACCAGCTTCAAAGAAGAAAGGTACGTTCCAAACGTGGTGAAGACCAAATGGAATTAGAGAACGCTCAACGATACCGTAGATACCAAACGCCACTTGTGGGTTTTGGTGAGCAGCCCAATCAGAGAACGCAGAGATAGCGCCGCCAACTGGTGGCCATACTACAGATAGTAGGATTGCTAGACCAATCGCAGAGAAACCTGTGATGATTGGCACAGCACGCTTACCAGCGAAGAAGCCAAGGTACTCTGGTAGTTGAATACGGAAGAAACGGTTGAATGCCCAAGCAGCAACACCACCGACTAGGATACCACCTAGTACACCAGTATCGATTTTATCAACGCCCATTACACCAGCCATTACGCCAAGTGTAGCAGTCATGATGCCATAACCAACGATAGCAGCTAGACCCGCTACACCATCGTTGTTAGTAAAGCCAAGTGCAACACCTACTGCGAACAGTAGTGCCATTTGACCGAATACTGAACCACCAGCTTGTTCCATTAAGTTTGAAACGATTTCTGGAATGAAAGGAAGATCTGCTGCACCGACACCTAGCAAAATACCCGCAACTGGTAAAACTGATACTGGAAGCATCAGAGACTTACCAACTTTCTGCAGGCTAGCAAAAAGGTTCTTAAACATGTTTATGCTCCTGATAAAGATAAAATAATTATATTGGGTTCTAACGGCACACCCCCGTAGCCTATATGTTAGCACCCTGCGAAAATGTAACCATGTATTGCATTATATTTTCTGCCGCTAAATATATATTGATGGGGAACTAACTTTCTAGTCACTTACGAAATTTAGTTTCAAAACACGTCTTGGATCACATGTCAAATCTAGAAATGCAATGCTTTACAAGTGTTTAATACATTGAAATATATAAGTATTTTTCAAGAGCCCTATTATTTTACTGGGTAAATAAAATAGGAGCGAATGTTATTTTTAGTAACAAAATTACAAATGTTATAATTAGCGCTCTCAAGTTCAACATAATTCGTAAACATTAAAAAAAAACGTATTTTTGGTGATCAAAAACACAAAAAGGGAGCTTTTGCTCCCTTTTATTTGTTTACTTAGATTTTTATCGCAAAAAAAGTTTTTGGTAATTTTTGGTCGTTTGTTCGGCAACCTCTTTCATCGACACACCTTTTAATTGCGCAATGTAGGCCGCCACTTCGACGACATATGCAGGCTGATTCTGCTTTCCACGATATGGAATGGGCGCCAAGTATGGAGAATCCGTCTCGATCAGCAACCTGTTTAGCGGTAGGTTTTTAACAACTTCTTTAAGTTCTGTAGCCTGCTTAAAGGTCACAATGCCTGAAATTGAGATATAGAAACCTAGTTCCATTGCTGCTTCTGCGAATGCTTGATCTTCGGTAAAGCAGTGAATCACACCGCCACACTTCTCAGCTCCGCCATCACGTAAAATAGCTAATGTGTCTTCACGTGCGTTACGAGTGTGAATGATCAAAGGTTTATTCAGCTCAACGGCTAACTCAACATGCTGCTTAAATCGTAGCTGTTGCAGCTCCGCCGTCTCTGGTTGGTAGTGATAATCTAAACCTGTCTCTCCAATCGCCACAACCTTAGGGTTGCTCGCGTATTCACGCATTGTCTCTAGGCTGAAATCACTTTCAACATCGAGAGGGTGAACGCCACAAGAGGCTTTAACGTTATCAAACGGCGAGATCATCTCGAGCATATTTTCAAACGAATCGAGTGTCACACCGACAGAAAGCAATTGGTCTACATTAGCAGCCTTCGCCTTGTTAACCACATCTTCTACGCTGGTGTGTAAATCTTGGTAATCCAGTTTGTCTAAATGACAGTGGGAATCTACGAACATGTTTCCTCGCAAGTGGCTATCAGCCAATTCATTATGAGTAGCTCCGTATTGAGCCCAGGGTGTTGCTTTAACTGCTCAATCAATGTCAGCAGTTTATTCGATGCTGCATAAGCACTTTGATAAGACATCGCCTCACACAGTGCTTTCGCACTCGGAGTGAAAGCCTGATTCGCCAAACCAAAATGCAGCTTCTGTACATCTGACAATAGATGCCAAAGCCAGCCAAGTTGAATCAAAGGGTCTTTGCTAAGCTCTGTAGAGAACTTTAGCATGTCAGGTTGAGTGCCTTTTATCACATTCACAAAGCCATCGAGCGCTTTTGTTGAAGCTTCAACGCCACCTTGCTCAAACATCGCTTTTGCTTTTAAAGGCGCGTTGTCATTGAGTGCTAAAATATACTGCGGTACCGCTTTGCCCACTTCACCATCTAACCACGCTGATGCTGTCTCTAACTGCGGACTAACCACATTGAATTGCTGACAACGGCTAATAATAGTCGGCATTAAGCGATTACTGTTACGAGTAGACAGAATGAAGATGCACTTGCTTGATGGCTCTTCCAGAGTTTTCAATAGTGCGTTGGAAGCCGATTCGTTCATTGCTTCAGCAGGGTTAAGCAAAATAACGCGCAAACCACCTAACTGAGAAGACTCTTGAGCCCAGCGGTTACTGGCACGCACTTGATCAACCGTGATCGACTTACCTTCTTTCTCGGGTGAGATCACATGAAAATCAGGATGACTGCCCGACTTCATTAACTCACAGCTGTGGCAAAACCCGCACGACTCGCTTTCATAGTTCGTGCACATCAATGCGTCGGTAAGTTGGCTAATCAAAGCATCAACGCCGAGCCCTTCCGGTGCATTAACAATCACAGAGTTAGGAAAACGCTCCGCATCGAGACTTTTTTTCCACTCACTCCATACCGGTGTGAGCCAAGAATACACTTCAGCCATGACTACCTACTGTTTGTCGAGCCAAGCAGTTAGCGCGACTTTAATATCAGCGGCTACTTGCTCAATTTCTTGCTGCGCGTTAATCACAAGTACAGAATCATCTTGTTCTGCAATTTCTAGATAGCGCTCACGCGTGCGGTCGAAAAATGAGATGTCCATCTTTTCAATTCTATCAAGCTCACCACGGCCTCTAGCACGCTCTAGCCCTACTCTAGGGTCTAGGTCCAAATATAGCGTTAGATCGGGTTTAAAGCCGCCTAGCGTGGTTGCTTTCAGTGATTCCATAGTCGTGCGCGCGATCTGGCGACCACCACCTTGGTATGCCTGTGAAGACATATCATGACGATCACCCAATACCCATTGACCATTGGCGAGTGCCGGCTTGATGACGTTCTCGACTAATTGAACACGTGCTGCATACATCAACAGCAATTCAGTCATGTCTTGAAGCTTCTCGCCTTCGTGCTCTTCTTTAACCAATGAACGCATCTTTTCAGCTAAGACAGTACCACCCGGCTCGCGAGTATTAACAATATCTTCAACACCCGATGCTTTTAATGTCTCAACGATGGCATTGATTGCTGTGCTTTTGCCAGCGCCTTCAAGGCCTTCAACCACGATAAATTTCGACTGATTCATAATTATTTCTTTATCTGTTTTTTCTTAATTGCTTTAAGTAAGCTCGCACTGCACGGTTATGCTCAGTCAAACTCTTTGAAAATACGTGCCCACCTGTTCCACTCGCAACGAAATACAAGTAGTTGCTCTTCTCTGGATTCAACGCCGCGTTGATAGACGCTTTGCCTGCCATAGCGATAGGTGTCGGTGGCAAGCCACTCATTGTATAGGTGTTGTAAGGCGTTGGCGTGCGTAAGTCTTTCTTACGGATGTTGCCATCGTAGCTGTCACCCATGCCATAGATAACCGTTGGGTCAGTTTGCAAACGCATACGCTTGTTTAGACGGTTAACAAACACAGAAGAAACACGCTCACGTTCTGACGCAACAGCGGTCTCTTTCTCAATGATAGATGCAAGAATTAACGCTTCGTATGGCGATTTAAGAGGCAGCTTATCCGCTCGATTTTCCCACTCTTCATTCACCACGCTCATTAGGTCTCGATGCGCGCGCTTCAACAAATCTAAATCAGTGGTGCCGTAGGTGTAGTGATACGTTTCTGCTAAGAAGAGACCTTCTAGCTTTTCGTTTTCAATACCCAACTTTTCAGCGATCTCTTTTTCAGAAACGCCATCCAATGTCTGTTGAATGAATTCGTTGTCTTTTAGCTGAACAAGCCATTCGTCAAAACGACTGCCTTCAACAAAGGTAATAGTAAACTGGTGTTCTTTCCCTTCTACAAGCACCTGTAGCGCTTGCTCTAAGGTTAAACCCGGTTCAAGCAGGAAAGTACCCGCTTTTACGTCTACAAGCTCAGGATGTAACTTACGGATTAATTTCTCGTAAGGAGAAGCCTCAAACAGCCCCTCGTTAATCAACTGGGCTAGAACGCGGTTAAAGCTGCTACCTGAAGCAACAGTCACGACTTGTGGTTTTTCTAATTGAATAACTTGTTTCAGGTTATCTTGCGCTTGGTTGTAAACATAAAAACCAGCAGCACCGGCTGCAATTAAGCACAAGATAATAAAAATAAATAACTTTTTGATCACGAGTTTAGTTGTCCTTGAAGGCTACGAGTAACGGTTCCAATGTTAAATTGGGTATCACTAATACGGGTAACTGGGGCAACCCCTAAAATGGAGTTTGTCATGAAAACCTCATCAGCTTGCATGAGTTGAGATAAGCAGTAGTCACTAATTGTAACGGAAAGTTCAGCCTGATTCAGCGCGGTTAACACTTGCTTACGCATAACCCCCGCGACACCACTTTGAGTGAGTTGAGGTGTGTATATCGACTGACCTTTGCGCCAGAACAGATTGGCCATGGTGGTTTCAATCACATTGCCCGATATATCAAGAACCACACCATCCACTTCATTAGCTTGATCCATTTCATCTTTCATCAAAATCTGCTCAAGGCGATTATTGTGCTTATGGCCAGCCAGTAGTGGGCTCAAACCTAGCGCTTGATGGCAGATACCGAGTTCAACACCGGAGTCTTGCCACGCTGAATAATGGCTTGGGTAATCAAAGGTACTGATGGTGATTGTCGGCTTGGCGATATTCTTGGTACTGTAGCCACGCCCACCCGCTCCACGACTAACGTGCAGCTTGATCCCTGCTTTTTGATTATGAGGCTTGTTGGCGTTATGGAGCTTCTTTGAACCATCAAGGCTCTTTGTGCCATGAAGAGCGTTATGTTGGATGTGTTGAAGCGCAGTATCGAGCCAAAGACTAACAACATCCCAATCAAGAGCAGAAATGCGTAGTGCTTTAAGGCACTCGTCGACACGGTGCTGATGATCGTGAAGATGTTGTATCTCACCATCACTCACGAGCATTGTCGTAAAACAGCCGTCTCCGTACTGAAACGAGCGATCCAAAATATCGATAGTTTGCTGGCTTTCTCCATCAACCCAAAACATGTTTTTCCCCATAAAAAGAAACGGCTCAATGCTAAAGCATCAAGCCGTTTAAAAACAAGTCTAATTGTGACTATCTACGAGTGTTTACGTCTTTAATAAGATGATTAAATCTTTTTGAAGATCAAACAGCCGTTTGTACCACCGAAACCGAATGAGTTACATGCAGCATATTCCATGTTGCTAACTTCACGCGCAGTGTGAGGTACTAAGTCAATATCTAAGCCTTCTTCAGGATCATCTAGGTTGATTGTTGGTGGAACAATTTGGTCAACCAGAGACATAGCCGTGATGATAGCTTCAGCAGAACCAGCAGCACCTAGAAGGTGGCCTGTCATTGATTTCGTAGAAGAAACCAATACTTGCTTGCTGCCTGCTTCGCCAAGAGCACGCTTGATGCCCTTAACTTCCGCTACGTCACCTGCAGGAGTCGAAGTACCGTGTGCGTTTACATAACCGATTTGTTCACCAGTAATGCCAGCATCACGCATAGCCGCTTCCATTGCTAGTGCGCCACCTGAGCCATCTTCACTTGGAGATGTCATGTGGTAAGCGTCACCCGACATACCGAAGCCAACTAGCTCACAGTAAATCTTAGCGCCACGAGCTTTCGCATGTTCGTACTCTTCAAGAACCATCATGCCTGCACCGTCGCCAAGAACGAAGCCATCACGGCCTTTGTCCCATGGACGAGAAGCTTTTTGAGGCTCATCGTTACGAGTAGAAAGTGCTTTAGCCGCACCAAAACCGCCCATACCTAGTGGAGTTGATGCTTTTTCAGCACCACCCGCTAGCATTGCGTCTGCATCGCCGTATGCAATCATACGAGCCGCGTGACCAATGTTATGTAGGCCAGTCGTACATGCAGTAGAAATCGCGATGTTTGGACCGCGTAGGCCACGCATGATAGACATGTGACCAGCAATCATATTCACGATCGTCGACGGTACGAAGAACGGGCTGATCTTACGAGGGCCTTTTTCAGTTAGAGCTTGGTGGCCGGCTTCGATCAAACCAAGACCACCAATACCAGAACCGATAGCAACACCCACACGTGGAGCGTTTTCTTCAGTAATAGTTAGGGCTGAATCATCTAAAGCTTGAATACCTGCTGCGACGCCGTACTGGATGAACAAGTCCATCTTACGAGCATCTTTTTTAGTCATATACTCTTCGCAGTTAAAGTCTTTAACTAGACCTGCAAAACGAGTTGAGAAATTGGTTGCATCAAAATGATCGATATTAACGATACCACTTTGACCAGCTAGCAGGGCTTTCCAAGAAGATTCTACAGTGTTGCCTACCGGTGACAACATACCCATGCCAGTGACAACTACACGACGCTTGGACACGATTTTACACTCCGGGGATTGAGGTGATTTAAGATGAGGATAGATGAGTTAGATAAAACACAGGCGGTCGAGGTGACCGCCTGGGAGAGATTATTACTGAGCGCTAGTTACGTAATCGATAGCTGCTTGAACAGTAGTAATTTTCTCAGCTTCTTCATCTGGGATTTCAGTGTCAAATTCTTCTTCTAGAGCCATTACTAGCTCTACTGTGTCTAGAGAATCTGCACCTAGGTCATCAACGAAAGAAGCTTCGTTTTTAACTTCAGCTTCGTCTACACCTAGCTGTTCAACAATGATTTTCTTTACGCGTTCTTCGAGGTTGCTCATTTTTTCTTTTCCTTTACAGAGTTCGCTTTATGCGATGTTTTCCGTAGTTTATTCAATCTATTGAAAGTTGCAAGGTCAACTTTTCTGGTCAAACCACAATTTTCACGATTTTAACCGAAATTACGTATGATCTTGACTTAAATCATGCACAAATGTTGCACATAATTTACACCATGTACATACCGCCATTGACGTGAAGTGTTTCACCTGTGATATAAGCTGCCGCAGGTGACGCCAAAAATACCACAGCTTCAGCGATTTCGCGAGGGTCACCTAGTCGACCTGCTGGTACATTCGCCAAAGTTGCTGCACGTTGGTCATCATTTAGCGCTTTAGTCATGTCAGTTTCGATGAAACCAGGAGCTACAGTGTTCACTGTAACGCCACGAGACGCAACTTCACGAGCCATTGATTTAGTAAAACCAATTACGCCTGCTTTTGCAGCTGCGTAGTTAGCTTGACCAGCGTTACCCATTGTACCTACTACAGAACCAACGTTTACTATACGACCTTGACGCTTCTTCATCATGCCACGCAATACAGCTTTAGACATGCGGAAGATAGGCGTTAGGTTAGTATCGATGATGTCATTCCATTCGTCGTCTTTCATACGCATCAGTAGGTTATCACGAGTGATACCTGCGTTGTTAACTAGAATGTCAATCGCACCAAATTCATCGTTGATGGTTTTCAGTGTAGCAGCAATTGAGTCAGTATCCGTTACATTAAGAGCAAGACCTTTACCGTTCTCACCAAGGTACTCGCTGATTGCAGCTGCGCCACCTTCAGATGTCGCAGTACCGATAACTTTAGCACCACGCTCAACTAAAAGTTCAGCGATTGCACGACCGATGCCACGGCTTGCGCCTGTAACTAGTGCAACTTTGCCTTCTAAATTCATCATAACTTCTCTATTAAGTGGTTATTTACTTAGCAGCTTCTAGTGATGCAGTATCATTAACTGCAGCAGCTGTCATAGTTTTTACGATTCGTTTTGTTAGACCAGTAAGAACTTTACCAGGGCCTAATTCAAGTAGCTTCTCAACGCCTTGCTCATTCATCGCTTGTACACCTTCAGTCCAACGAACTGGGCTGTATAGCTGACGAACAAGTGCGTCTTTAATTTTTGCAGGGTCTGTTTCAGCAATAACATCAACGTTATTGAAAACAGGCAATGCTGGCGTGTTGAACTCTAGAGCTTCTAGAGCCACTGCTAGCTTATCTGCTGCTGGCTTCATCAGTGCACAGTGAGACGGCACAGAAACAGGTAACGGAAGTGCACGCTTAGCGCCCGCTTCTTTACAAAGTGCACCAGCACGCTCTACTGCAGCTTTGTTACCCGCGATAACAACTTGGCCAGGAGAGTTAAAGTTAACTGGAGACACAACTTCGTCTTGCGCAGCTTCTTCACACGCTTTAGCAATCGCTTCATCGTCTAGACCGATGATTGCGTACATTGCACCAACACCTGCAGGAACCGCTTCTTGCATCAGTTGACCACGTAGTTCAACCAGCTTGATCGCTTCTTTAAAGTCGATAACGCCGGCACATACAAGAGCAGAATATTCACCTAGGCTGTGACCTGCTAGATTTACAGGTTGCTCTAGGCCAAGCTCTTGCCATACACGCCAAATTGCAACAGACGCTGTTAATAGAGCCGGTTGAGTGCGAAAAGTTTCATTTAGATTTTCTACAGGACCATCTTGAACCAATGCCCATAGATCGTAACCAAGTGCTTCTGAAGCTTCAGCAAATGTCTTTTTAACAACATCATACTGTTCGCCTAGGTCAGCAAGCATACCGATAGCTTGAGAGCCTTGGCCTGGGAATACGATAGCAAATTTGCTCATTGTAATTTTCCTTTAAGCAAAGCAAAAAATTGAATAAGGCACATAAGTTATGTGCCTTGTTTGTTGATTATCGCTTAGGGTTAGAATTTAACTAACGCAGAACCCCAAGTGAAGCCGCCGCCAAATGCTTCAAGTAGAAGCGTTTGACCACGTTTAATTCGCCCGTCGCGAACAGCCTCATCTAGGGCCGTTGGTACGGTAGCTGCTGACGTGTTGCCGTGCTTATCAAGAGTAATCACTACTTGATCAAGCGACATCGTCAGCTTTTTAGCGGTTGCCGAGATAATACGGTAGTTCGCTTGGTGTGGAACTAACCAATCAAGCTCTGACTTATCCATATTGTTCGCCGCTAAGGTGTCTTTAACTAGCTTAGAAAGCTGAGTTACCGCCACTTTAAATACTTCGTTGCCGGCCATGTGCAGCCATTTGTCTGCATCACCGCCGCGCTCTGGTACTTCTAGGCTTAGAAGCTCACCGTATTTACCATCAGAGTAAATATGAGTAGACAAAATACCTGGCTCTTCGCTTGCGCCTACAACCACCGCGCCTGCTGCATCACCAAATAGGATGATAGTAGAGCGGTCAGTCGGATCACAGGTTTTTGACAGTGCATCCGCACCAATTACCAAAACGTTCTTACACATGCCAGTCTTGATGTGTTGATCAGCAACAGACAGTGCGTAGACAAAACCAGAACACGCTGCAGCCAAATCAAACGCAGGGCAGCCTTTGATACCAAGCTTGCCTTGTACCTGACATGCCGAAGACGGGAATGTGTGGCTACTGCTGGTTGTCGCAACGATGATTAAATCAATCTCTTCTTTGTCGATACCTGCCATTTCAATGGCATTTTCAGCAGCGTAAAACGCCATATCAGCAACGGTTTCGTTTTCCGCTGAAATACGACGCTCTTTAATACCCGTTCTAGCAACGATCCACTCATCGCTAGTCTCTACCATTTTCTCTAAGTCTGCGTTAGTACGCACCTGAGATGGCAAGTAGCTGCCAGTACCTAAAATTTTGCTATACATGAAGACTAATAATGCCTCTCGAGTAAAACCGCTTCCAAACGATCGCTAATGCGGCTGGGGACTTGTCGTTTGACCTCGTGTACTGCTTCACCAATCGCGTTGACGACTGCAGACACATCAGCACTTCCATGACTTTTAATGACAATGCCGCGCAATCCTAACAAACTTGCGCCGTTATACTGGTCGGGGTTCAAGGTTTTTAATTCAGTAAATAGCTCAGAAAACAGCATTCTGGCTATCCAACCCTTTATTGTTGAAGCCATCATGCGCGTTTTTAGCTTATCAATAAAGAGCTGAGCCGTACCTTCGCACGTTTTTAAGCAGACATTGCCCACAAAACCATCACATACGACGACATCAGCAGCATCTTGAAGTAATTGATTACCTTCAATATAGCCTATGAAGTTCACAGACTGAGTATTAGACAACATTTCAGCGCATCGTTTTACAAGGTCATTGCCTTTAATTTCTTCTGCACCGATATTCAAGATAGCGACACGTGGTGCGCGACCTAAATGTTGTTCTGCTAATGCACTGCCCATGACAGCAAACTGAAACAGTGAATCTGCGTCACTAGAAACGTTCGCCCCTAAATCAAGCATCCATGTGCGATTTCCGGATGCAGTAGGCAAAGCTGAAACCAATGCAGGCCTATCAATACCGGGAAGAAGCTTGAGTCTGAAACGGGATAAAGCCATCAATGCGCCAGTGTTACCACCACTCACACAAGCATCAGCCTGTGATTCGGCAACCAGATCGATAGCGGCACGCATAGAGCTACCCTGACTATTACGTAAGGCTAGTGAAGGTTTTTCAGAATTGGAAATGATTCGATCACAATGCTGGATACTCAAACGAGAATCAGGCATTCGACCTAATGAAGATAATTGAGATGTGATCGCGTTTCGATCACCTATTAGAATGACTTTTAGCTCTGGGAAATACGACAGTGCCTGCACGGCGGCAGGCACTGTTACACGAGGACCGAAGTCCCCGCCCATTGCATCAAGCGCAACGGTTAGATTTTGCAAAGGTCAACCTTACTTGTTGATAACCTTTTTGCCGCGGTAGAAACCTTCGGCAGTCACGTTGTGACGTAGGTGAGTTTCACCTGAAGTTGCGTCTACAGAAAGTGCAGCTGTAGTTAGCGCATCGTGTGAACGACGCATGCCACGCATTGAACGTGATTTCTTGCTCTTTTGTACGGCCATTGACCCTACTCCTATGTAAATTCTTAAAGAAGCAATTACTTCTTTAAGCTTTTTAAAACATCAAATGGATTCGGCTTTTTGTCTTCCTCAATTTCTTCAGGAAGTTCACCAAACACCAAGTTATTTGAGTTAACGCTACATTTCGCATCGTCGTGCATTGCTATTTGTGGCAATCCAAGGATGAACTCGTCTTCAACTAATTGAATCAGGTCTAACTCACCGTACTCGTTCAGATCTACCAAATCGTACTCTTCCGGTGCTTCCTCTTCACTTTTCTCACTGTAAACAGGAGTATAAGTAAATTGGACATCGCACTCATGTGCGAAAACCTCATTACAACGTTGACACTCTAAATCGACTTCGACGTTAGCTTTACCAGAGATAACGACTAATCGTTGTTCATCAAGCCCAAATGACATTGAGACTTGCGCGTCACGTTTTACGCCTTCAGTTGCTTCAGTTAAACGCTTCAAAAGACTGACCTGGATGATACCATCCATATCGAGTCGTTTTTGAGCCGTTCTTGCCGGATCAACTGTACGCGGTATTTTTTCCTTTTGCATAGGGCGCGAATCTTATCTTCCAAATCGTGTTTAGTCAAAGGAAATGGCAAAAAAAATGTACTTTCCTGCCTTTCCTATTCAGAGCATTATGAATAGCAGGACAAGTTACGTTATCCTGAGATAAATGCTTCCTTGAATTGTAAATTAAAATGAGAAATTACCAACTAGTTTTAGCCTCTACATCACCATTTAGGCAAGAGATCCTCAAAAAACTACAGTTAAGCTTCATTACAGCCAAGCCAGACTGCGATGAAACGCCGCTTCCAGAAGAGACACCACAACAGTTGGTGATGCGCCTTGCTGAGACCAAAGCTAAGTCTTGTGTTGTGGAGCAACCTAGCTTAGTCATTGGTTCTGATCAGGTTTGCGTAATTGATGGAGAGATCATTGGTAAGCCTCACACTCGAGAAAAAGCGATCGAGCAGTTATCTCGTCAAAGCGGCAAGAGCATTACTTTTTATACTGGGCTTTCGGTTTGGAACAACGAAACCAATGAAGCTGACACACGTCTCGACACCTTTGTAGTGCATTTCCGCGATTTAACTAAGCAACAGATCATTAGTTATGTTGAAAAAGAGCAGCCTTATTACTGCGCAGGTAGTTTTATGTGTGAAGGGTTAGGCATCGCGTTGTTTAAACAGATGGAAGGGAAAGACCCAAATACTTTGATCGGCTTACCGCTGATCGATCTAGTCGATATGTTAGAAGCGCAAGGAATGGGTGTACTATAACGGATACGCTCTCTTTGTTAGAGATTCCCTACTCCTTCCTTCGTCAGTCTAGGGAATGGCGGAACACGCAATTTTATCTAACCAACTAATGATATAGAGCGTGATTTTAAAAAGTCGTCATCCTCAAGAGCGAGGAAC
>NZ_JBFRTR010000012.1:0-71972 GCF_041474215.1 Vibrio sp. 10N.222.52.C12 | reverse complement strand
TACCCGCACGGCCAGTACGTCCGATGCGGTGAACATAATCTTCTGCTTTAAATGGCATGTCATAGTTCACAACTTGTTCTAGCTGCTGAATATCAATACCACGAGCTGCCACGTCGGTTGCGATCAACGCACGAACTTTTCCTGACTTGAAATCGTCTAGGGCTTTTTGACGCGCACCTTGGCTCTTATCGCCATTGATTGATGCCGCTTTAATGCCGTCTAACTTAAGCTCTTTAACGAGAGCATCAGTGCCCTGCTTAGTCTTTGTGAACACCAACACTTGTTGCCAGTTTTTTGAACCAATCAAATACGCTAATAGCTCACTTTTACGCGACTTATCTACCGGGTAAACCATCTGTGTTACGGTTTCAGCGGTGCTGTTTTTTGGCGTAACTTGGATTTCACTTGGCTTCTGCATCATACGGTGTGCAATCGCTTTGATTTTGTTATCAAACGTTGCAGAGAAGAACAGAGTTTGACGCACTTCGTTCATGCGAGAAAGAATACGCTTGATGTCAGGCATGAAGCCCATATCTAACATACGGTCAGCTTCATCCAGTACCAGTACTTCCGTTTGGCTCAACATGATGTTTCTAGTGAACATGTGATCAATAAGACGACCAGGCGTCGCGACAAGAATATCTGCGCCACCGCGTAAGTTATCAGTTTGCACCTTCATGCTAACGCCGCCGTAAGCCACCACGACTTTAATGTCGGTGCCCTTTGCGTAGCTAGTTAAGTTATCGAAAACCTGTTGTGCCAATTCACGAGTTGGCACTAATACAAGCGCACGAACGAGCTTAGGGTTCGGAATAACGTTGTCTTTTGTCTCGATTAATCTTTGAATAATCGGTAAACCAAACGCAGCCGTTTTACCTGTACCCGTTTGAGCACCAGCCAGTACATCTTTGCCTTCTAATACCAATGGAATTGCTTGTTCTTGAACACTGGTAGGAGCCGTAAAATTAAGCTCAGACAACGTGGCAAGAAGATGCTCAGATAATCCTAGTTGGTTAAAAGATTTTGTAGATTCAGACATAGTATGATGCTCAAAGATTAAATAGGCGCGGATTGTAGCAAACCTGCATTACGCTGTTTACCTTTCCTTTTGATTTTTCTTCATTTGAAGCGCATTAAACTGCTTAGCTTCCTCTAAAACGTTGGGATAAAGCTCATTAAAGTGACACTGCAACGTATCATAGTGACGTTCGAGGTCATCGTAACATGCCTCGAGCATACCGAGCTTAGGCCTTCTCAACGCCATTCGCTGCAACACCACCTCTATAGATGACATGTCTTGATAGCTCTCTAACCATCTATGCTCAGCCATTTTCTGATGAACCATAACGAAATTTTCAGGCCAGTGTGGCTCTTGATGTTCAAAGATCTGCTCATGGCTATCTAAACAAAAACGCTCTAATGTCTGCTGTGAAAACTGATCCCAATGATTGGCTAAGCAGTGATCCCAAAATACATCGAGTGCGATAGGCGCAAAGCGTCGTGTTTGGTCTGAGAAAAGTGATTTTGCAGAACGAGATACATCATGACGATCAGTATAGCTATCAACAAATCGATGAAGCCTAATACCGTCAGAAAGGGAATCAGAATAGTGTTTATTAGGGTCGCCTTTAACAAAATCACCTAACAGGTTACCTGCTAAGTTGCTGTTACAGTGCTTGGCGATGTGAAGGTGTGCGAGAAAGTTCATTGAACCTCATTAAAGTATCGAGAACTAAGTAACATGGTAAACGTACTCGTTTATCTTCGCGAACTTTAATGAGGATAGTTTTGGTATGACGTGTGAGCGAATACGATTTGCTCAGTTTAGAATTGTTTGCTTTGAGAAGCTTTAGCTAAGAAAACTTTTAGCTTTAAAACGTTTCAGTTGAAACTGAATTAAAGATCTTAAAAGCTTAGTTCGAAGACTTGAAAAGCTCTTCTGCTAACTGTTTCACTGTCTGCTCATAGTCAGACAAATCAATGCCAATTTCCATAGCATCTAACAACTCTAGACTTTCGTCATTATAAGATTGGTCACTCATTGTGCCCCCTCTATTCCTTGATGTGGACATGATGTCCGATTAACTAGTGCACCATCTTGGACTTATATTATGTCACTTTGATGAACGCACTCTACTCTACCCATTCCATATTCATAGCTTAAAGCTACTCGCGATCATTAACGCTTTTTTGCGCTAAAGGGGTATACGCGAACGACATATGTACTGCCACCTTACACCAAGTACAACAAATTACTCTATAAATTTTGAAACCGATCATGGTCAAACGTTTGCTTTGCTCATTTGAATGCTGACACGCCCTTTGTGTAAATATTAATTTACAGTGGATGTTTTTAATTACAATAAGAATTGCATTTGGAATTAAATTCAATCAGAATACTTCAAAATCGAGATATTCTTTGGGTTTATGCGCTTAAACTAGAAGAATTACAATGAAAACACACCCTAACGTAAAGAATTATATACAATGAATAAATCAAAGGTTTTTGGTAGTACTTTGATCATTGCAGGCACAACCATTGGTGCTGGCATGCTCGCTCTTCCACTTGCTTCTGCAGGTATTGGCTTTTCAACTTCACTTTTCTTGATGCTGGGTTTATGGGCGTTAATGGCTTTTACTGCGCTATTAATGGTAGAGCTTCACCAATTCGCAGAATCTGACGCTACCCTACACACGTTAGCTCATACCATTTTGGGGACAAAAGGAAAGTGGATTGCGAGCTTCGCGGTGATGTTTCTTTTCTACGCTCTGTGTGCGGCATACATAGCTGGCGGCGGTGCGCAATTTAACCAACGAATTTCGGATATCGCGGGTATCGAACTTAATGCTCAAATCACCACGCTTCTATTTACCCTATTAGTTGCCGGCGTTGTTACGATTGGTACACACAGTGTTGATAAAGTTAACCGCGTTTTGTTTGGCTTAAAGCTTATCGCGATGGTTTTGGTACTCAGCTTCCTAGCGCCAAACATTACCTCTCAATACTTAATGAGCATGCCTTTACAGCAAGGCCTGATTGTTGCGGCTATTCCGGTTGTGTTTACCTCTTTTGGTTTCCACGGCAGCATCCCATCAATTGTTCGATACCTAGATGGTGACGTTCGTTCTTTACGTAAGGTAATGATTATTGGCTCGGCACTGCCTCTGGTTATCTACGTTTTCTGGCAAAGTGTTACTTTGGGCGTGATTAGCCAAGAGCAGTTGTTGTCTGACACAAGCTTGGGCGCGCTATTAGTCTCGCTATCGCAAACGGTTCATCAATCCAACCTAAGCGTGATCGTCGGTGTGTTTGCAGACCTTGCACTGCTGACATCTTTTATTGGTGTGAGCTTGGGCTTATTTGAATTCATGGGCGACTCACTGAACAAGAAACTAGGTAACGCAAAACGTGTTAAGACAGCTGCTATCACCTTCTTACCGCCACTGGGGTTTGCCTTATTTTACCCACAAGGCTTCATCATGGCTTTAGGCTACGCAGCCATTGCACTTTCAGTGCTCGCGATTCTGTTACCAACAGTGATGGTCTACAAGGTTCGTTACACTGATTTCTCTGTCAAACCACAATCTTCAGAAGCCAGTTACCAAGTGTTAGGCGGTAGCAAAGCGTTGTTTTTAGCAGGTAGCGTTGGCGTATTTATCATTGCGATTCAAGTTCTTATTTCAGTAGGGTTACTGCCTTCTTTAGGCTAATAAACCTATACAGAACTAATTTACTTGATTCAGATCTCATAAATGACATATCACTATCATTAATTTTCACAATTAGTCGATTGAAGTCACATTTTTATTGAGGTCGGTTATTTAGAGTCCACGGTAAAGGATTTACCGTGGAGTTTTTATGAAAGAAGTACAATTTCGAACGATAGACAAACTGTTTATTAAGATGTCGATCAACGACAAGTTTTGGGTCATTTTCTTAATCTTTTTTGCCGCTCTGGCAAGCCTAGCTGGACTGAACTACGTCAACAAAATGGAACACATTGACGTAACTGCAAAACAGCAGGTCGAGTATCAACTGCAAGGCATTTTATCAGCATCAGATTCCCCGGCATCTGTTCGCTCTGTTAGCCAGCAAACTCGCGCTCAACAAACCACTATTTCAAATAATGGTTCTGTGACTGCCACAGCACTCGCACAAGATGGCAACTACTACTCACTTACCGTTTCAACGAACGATATACAGAATCAAAAGCAGCAAGCACTGTACACTTTATTACTGAGCTTCTTGTGGTGTGTGCCTTTTGGTCTTTTCTGTTACTGGGTAGCGACTTTCCTAGGCGGCGCACTTTGGGTTCTTTATTCAACGACTCAAAAGATTGGTGATGGTGACTTAACATCACGCCTTGGCTTCCACCCTGGCCGTGATGAGTTCGGCACGATTGGTTGTGCGCTTGACCGTTCAATGGACACGCTTAGTGAGTTAGTCAACAACGTAAACCACAGTGCAGCAACGCTAAGCGAAACATCGGCTTCTTTCGAAACTGAGATGAAGCGCAGCGAAACACAAATCATGAGCCAAAATGCCTCTCTAGACTCTGTAGCGACAGCAATGGATCAGATGACAGCTTCGGCAAATGAAGTCTCTAACATCTCTGCACGCTCAACTGAACAAACAGAACAAGACGCGCAGCAAATCAACGATAGCCACGCGAAGGTTCAACAGGCAATCTCGGAAATCACCACCCTTTCTTCTTTGATTGAGCAAACCTCATCTTCTGTTACTAGCTTGAATGTGAATACGAGCCAAATTAACGAGGTCATCACGACGATCAATGCTATTTCAGAGCAAACTAACTTACTTGCTTTAAATGCCGCGATTGAAGCCGCTCGTGCGGGCGAGCAAGGCCGAGGTTTCGCTGTTGTTGCTGATGAAGTAAGAACACTGGCAAGCCGCACTCAGTCGGCTACTGTAGAAATCCAAGCGATGATTGAACGCTTACAGCAAGAGAGCCAAAATATCGCGAAGATCACCGAACAGACGGTTGACCAAGCGCAAACCAGTAGCCAGTTGATTTCAAACATTGGTCACGACGTAAACTCGATTGCAGATTCAGCTCAAGCACTAATGGACATGAGTATCCAAATCGCAACATCAGCCGATGAGCAAAGTAACGTTGCCAATACGATTGCAGCAGAGCTTAACGATATTCGAAGCCAATCCGATGTGATTAAAGACGTGGCTCAGAATTCTTCAAATGGCGTATCTAGGCTAACAGAAGCGTCGGTTTCTCTATCTCAGACATTGGCACGCTACCGAACTTAAGGATCAACTGGTGAACTAGCGGAGTGAATTGAAAACAAACTAATGAGGACTCGTAATGGGTCCTTTCTTTTTGGCTTTTGTTTAATAACATTACAAGAACCATGGTCAATAACGATGACATTATCAATTACCATGAAGCAAGTCGCAAAGGAGAGATTAAGAAGTGTCAGAACTGTCTAATATTCGAGCTTAGGAGTAATCTAATTGAACGGGTCTTTTTTCGCTTACCCCCTTGCTGCAGGTGACACATAATGAATAAAACAGAAACACCAAACACCGACGACATTGCATGCCCTTTATGCCAACACGACGAGTATCTGCTTTCAGAAAGTGGAGAAAAGTTTACTTGTGCATCTTGCGGTTTCCACACCAAACAATTTAGTAAGGTAGTCAGCCTTCAACTAAGCTCTACCCCACCAAAGCTGCAGAATTCGATATACCACCATTTGAGCAGTGCTTGCCATTAATCCAAACTGAAATTTCTTCTAAACTGTAGATATCCTGAGCCGCGAGTTCTGCTGAGTCGGCTTCGGGATCTACGATTGCTTCATCAATACTCGGGCGTAATCGAAACGATTGGATACCCGCGCGAACACCAGCCTCAATCCCTTTCAACGTATCATCCACGTAGATGCACTCATTTGGCAGAAAGCCCATGTTCATGGCCGTGTACATGATTAGATCAGGCTCTGGCTTCCAGCTGTTAGCATCAAAAGCTGAGAACACTTTGCCTTTGAAGTCGTCTAGCATGCCTGTCATCGCCAATGAAGATTCAACCCTAGATTTCGGTGCATTGGAAGCAATACAAAACTCGATGTCTTGTTGTTTGAGGAATTCAATAAGTTCGATAGCGCCATCCATCGGTTTTAAATGACGCTGGAACAGTGCTTGTAATTCATTGCGATATAACGGCTCAAGTGTATCAATCGAGATAGATAACCCAAGACGTTCTTGTGTATCCATTAAGATGTCGGCTAGCTTCCCGCCTTGAAAGTGCGCATAGCAGTCGTTGACGTTTAGCTCCGCTCCAAAGCCAGTGAAAACGTTCACCAAAGCTTGGCAGCACAGCTTTTCACTATCGATAAGTGTTCCGTCACAATCGAAAATCACACATTTAGTCTGTTCTAACCGCATAGGTATCTCACTCAGATTGAATCCAAGTTTTATCCTATAGTGTTCTTTCAATGCGCGAGATGATTGAGGTAACAGTTTGCAGATACAGGCTTATTTCTCTTCGCGAAATATGGAGTTGATCACTTTATCGCTCGACATAAGCAACAGTTTTCATCAAATTAGCCCAAATTCTACGAAATCAAATGCTGCGAGGTTTACATAAGCGACTCAATTTCAGGGGAAAATATAAATCACTACTTTCTAGCCGGATCGTGATGAATAGATAAAAAATAAGACTTATAGGCTACTCAGATAAAGCAACGGTTAGCTAACAACCGACTCTTCTAATACCTTTGCTTCAATAGTAGGTGCAGACGCATATTCTATAGTTCCAGTATCGGGATACGAATCTCGGATAGCGACAAACTCGGGTAAGTGTTTCAGTAGCAATTTAGTTAGCTGAGGATCAAACTGGTAGCCACACTCTCGCTCGAACAAATCGACCACCATCTCTAATGGCCACGGTTCTTTGTAGCAACGTGCACTAAGGAGCGCATCAAATACATCGGCTACAGCTGTGATACGAGCAAACAAGTGTATTTCATCCCCCACTTTGCCATTCGGGTATCCAGCACCATCCCAACGCTCGTGATGTTCGTTAGCAATGATTGCTGCGAGGTTGGTAATATCACCCGCTCCGCTCTTCAGTAAGTTATAGCCAGCCGTAGTATGAAGCTTCATCACCTCCCACTCTTGGTCGGTTAATTTCCCAGGTTTATCCAAGATCGATTCAGGGACAGAAATCTTACCCACATCGTGCATTGGGCTGATGATCTCAATCATCTCGACCTCACGATGGCTCAAGCCACGATACTTCGCTAGCAATGCAGACAGCTTGGCTACACGCTTAACGTGATTACCTGTTTCGCCAGAGCGGGTTTCAATTGCTTCTCCGAGAACATGAATCATATCCTTTTGGATATTCAAGGTCTGTTTCTGAAGCTTTAAGATTCGTTTGTTCTTATTCGCCAACTCTTTCTTTTGGCGCAGAGTAACGAATTGCATCAAGATGACCAGGCTTAAACCCGCAATCACCATCGACAGCCCCAATAACAACTGGAAGTTTTTGCGAATAAAGGACGAAGGCTCATTAATGAAAACCGCTTCATCAGGTAACGCGTTTGCACTAATCCCGTATCGCTTCATTGCAGGGTAATTGAATACAAAACGTTTGTTGTCTCCGGGAGTTAACGGTGTAGTAAAACCAAGTGGAAGGTATTTATCCAACGCATCGACGGCCTGTTCACCCATGCTTTGTGAGTGATTAACGTAACCACCGAGTACATCACCCGAAATATAGAACTGCCATAAAGCAAACACCGGAGCAGCACTCGATTTTGACAACGTATCCGCAATCTCTTGGTAAGTGTGATAAACCCCTTGCTTTAACTCGGTGTTGTAATGACTGAGCAATACCGCATCGTCCGCAGAGATCCCTTCCAAAAATTGGCTCGTATGCTCCAGCGACAAGTCTCGAATTTCTACGAGATTGATATTTGAAAATTCAGCCATCATTTTGTTCATTTCTTTATGAATCAATTCAGACGTGACACTGTAATCATTTACAAAATAGAGATTCTTTAGATTAGGTCTTAATTTGGAGATCAGCTTAATATTAACGTCTATCTGATCGTTCTCGTAAAGCACAGTTGCTCTGTCAGACACCGCGTACATGTCGGTGCTGAAATCATTGATGCCGGCTGCAACGACAGGTGTGGAGCGATCAATCAAATTAGGCAGAGATTCAAGAAAATTGGCTGCGTTATCGTCCGTCGCAATTACGCCATCAAATTTATAACCTGCATACTTCGCACGTAAGTAGTTCGCGAGAGAGTCGTAATACTCTGGGCTGTGGACACGCTTTGAATCCAAATACTCTATTGAGAGTTTAACTTCGGTTTGAGACTGGCTGAACGCACTGTCTATCCCTTTTTGGAAGTCAGCAGTCCATTGATAAGAAGGTTCGTATGAGTGTAAAAGTAGGATGCGTTTAATATCCCAGTCGTTAGCAAAACTGAGTGAAGAATAAGCGCTAACACATAATACAGCGATTGATATCAATAGCTTGTACAGACAATACCCTTTAAATAAGACGGGGTATTGTACTTAGATTAACGCTTTGTCAAAGAATCTTTAGTTCTCGATCCATACTTTATCGCAAGAAGCATGATCTTGTGCCCAAAAATCGTGTAACTGCTTAGCAAAGTTGTTGATACTTTGACCATTTTCAGCAACGACATCCGAGATCAATAGGGAACCATCCGCTTCTGTGACGATAGCGCTCGCCACAACTTCACCGTTTTGAGTACCAATATATAATACATGATCGTCAGAAAGCATAATTTGGCTCAAGAACTCAAGCATGTGTGCCCTTTCGATTTCATCTTGGTAAACGCTTGCTTGGTTGAGTGAAAATAGCACGGTCAATTTATGGAAATCGACTTTATGCAGTTCATCAATTTGGGAAGGAGTTTGATCTTGTGCTAGGAGTTGGTATGTCTTGGATGGAAGTTTGCTTTGATAAAGTTCACGGCCGAGGAGGCTCTCTTTTGCGGGGTAAGCAATATCGAGCTGACTAAATAGCCATTGGTTTTTCTTGTGTGCAATTTCAGGTATTTCGTTATTCATTCTTTTAGTACCTACGGTTAGTATCCCCAAATATCGCAGTTATTTGGAAGACATACGGTCGGCTGAGGTGCCGAGCTACAAGCAGAGAGCATACAGAGCATGACCAAGGCCAACAAGTACTTTAAATGCTTCATATTTTTCATTATCCAACAACATCCTTTAAGAACTTAACGAAAAGCTCTACACTCGTATCCAAGCTTTCAATATCCTTATAGTAAACAGAACTATATAAATAAAAAGGACTTCTTATGAAAAAAGCCTTAATAGCAGCAGGTATCGTGACAATGTTAGCTGGCTGTTCGGACAACGAGGTTGGCGACGTCTCACTGGGTTTCTTCACAATGAAGGATATCAAGATGTCTTCATTAGATGACGATAAGATCGCGGGTGTTACCTGTCATATCGCATCAATCGAAGCAAACCTTAGCCTTTCTGATCCAAGTGATAGCTCTATATCTTGTCGTCAAACAGGTGAAATTACACCAGAAATGATTGCTCAAATAGACAAGAGTAAGTCTGGCGAAGTGGTATTCAAGCAATCGAAAAGTATCTTCTTTAAAACAATGAAGGTTCGTCGTATCTACGATGCAGAGAATCAATCGCTACTTTATTTGTCTTACACCACCAAAGAAACGGAAGGCAGTTTCAAACATAGCCTTTCAACTGTTCCACTTTGGGGTACAGAGGCTTACGTTGATCCAGCGACGTTAGTACAGCCAACCGAGTAGTTTCAAACATATAGTTAGTTGAATCACCTGTACAGACATTGTGCAGGTGATTCAAAATGTAATAAAAATGAAAGAAACAGAAACAAAATGTGATATCATGCGGCAAAATTTTTTCACTGTATTTTTCATATGAAGTTTCCTGGACAGCGTAAATCTAAGCACTACTTTCCAACTCACGCACGTGATCCGTTGGTCAACCAAATTCAACAAACGCCTAAGCTTCACCGCGCAACGATTGTGGGTGTTGGCCAAACGATTGTTGACATCGAAGCCCGTGTTGACAACGCGTTCCTAGAAAAATACGAGCTGAGTAAAGGTCACTCACTGGTATTGGAAGAAAGTAAAGCAGATGCGCTGTATGAAGAGTTAGTAGAGCGCGGTTTGATCACGCATCAATACCCTGGCGATACTATTGGCAACACACTGCACAACTATTCCGTACTTGCAGACAGCAAATCTGTCCTGCTTGGCGTAATGTCTAAGAAGATCGAAGTTGGCTCATTTGGTTATCGTTACCTTTGCCGCACTTCTTCTCGTATGAATCTAAACCACCTTCAAACTGTTGATGGTCCAATCGGTCGTTGCTACACGCTTATTTCTGAAGATGGCGAACGTACGTTTGCAATCAATGAAGGCCACATGAACCAACTTCTTCCAGAAAGCATTCCTGAAAAAGTGTTCGAGAAAGCGTCTGCATTGGTTGTGTCGTCATACCTAATGCGTGGCAAACCTGAAGATCCGATGCCAAAAGCGGTACAAAAAGCGATTGAATACGCGAAAGCGCACAATGTGCCTGTTGTACTAACACTTGGTACTAAGTATGTGATCGAAGGCAACGCTGAATGGTGGCAAGAATACCTGAAAGAAAACGTAACTATCGTCGCGATGAACGAAGATGAAGGTGAAGCACTAACGGGTGAAAAAGATCCTCTATTGGCTGCTAACAAGGCACTTGAGTGGGTTGACCTAGTTCTATGTACTGCAGGCCCTATTGGTCTATACATGGCAGGTTACACTGACGAACCAGCGAAACGCGAAACCACACTGCCATTGTTACCGGGTAACATCCCTGAGTTCAATAAATACGAATTCAGCCGTGCGATGCGTAAGCAAGACTGTAAAGACCCAGTAAAAGTGTACTCTCACATTGGCCCTTACCTAGGCGGCCCACTTGAGATTAAGAATACCAATGGCGCTGGCGATGGTGCACTTTCAGCACTACTTCACGACATGGCAGCAAACAGCTACCACCACGTGAATGTACCAAACTCAGAGAAACACGAGCACGCTTGTCTGACGTACTCTTCACTGTCTCAAATTTGTAAGTACGCAAACCGTGTAAGCTACGAAGTGTTGACTCAGCACTCTCCTCGCCTTTCTCGTGCACTGCCTGAACGCGAAGATAGCTTAGAAGAAACATACTGGGATCGTTAATCGGCCATATTAGGTAGTTACCTCTTAGAGGTTAACGCCAAGTGAGATTACCCATTCCTTGAAGGGCTGCTATATGCAGCCCTTTTTGTATTCAACGCCAATATAATTGCAACTGAAGGTAATCAGAACGAATATTTTGCTCGTTTAAGATTTGATCTCGCGCAATGACTCTTTAGATCTGTTATCTTCCAGCACATAATTCGTGTGGTTTGCCTTTACTTGGCAAATTTATACAGTACTATCGCCACGCAAACGTTTACGTACCGCCTTTCGGTTCTGATATAAGGATCAAATATGCTGTCTGATATTGATATTTGTCGCTCTACTCCCCTTAAAAACATCAGTGAGGTTGCCAAGCAAGCTGGCCTGCACCACAACGAACATCAGCCATTAGGGCAATTCAAATCTAAAGTGTCTCTCACGTCACTTGAACGCCTCGCCAACCAACAAGATGGTAAATTAGTCGTAGTCACGGCGATCACACCGACACCTCTTGGTGAAGGCAAAACCGTCACTACTATCGGATTAGCACAAGGCCTCGCAGAGATTAACCAATCTGCAATGGCCTGCATTCGCCAGCCTTCAATGGGTCCGGTATTTGGTGTAAAAGGTGGCGCTGCGGGTGGTGGTTACTCTCAAGTTGCCCCTATGGAACAATTAAACCTGCACCTGACGGGCGATATTCATGCTGTTACGGCCGCTCACAACCTCGCCTCTGCCGCCATTGATGCACGTTTGTATCATGAACAACGGGAAGGCTTAGAGGCGTTTGAAGCGCGTTCTGGCTTAAAAGCCTTGGATATTGACCCAAGCAGAATCGTTTGGCGACGTGTACTTGACCACAATGATCGCGCACTACGCATGATCACGGTTGGCAAGAACGAAGCAGACAAAACAATTAACGGCTTTGAGCGAGAAGATGGATTTGATATCTCAGCTGCTTCAGAGCTAATGGCCATTCTTGCTCTAGCCAATGACCTTCAAGATTTGAGAAAGCGCATCGGACGAGTGGTACTTGCCTACAACAAACAAGGCTTGCCGTTGACCGCAGATGACTTCAACGTTGCAGGCGCAATGACCGTAACCATGAAGGATTCTATTGAACCAACATTGATGCAAACCCTTGAAGGCGTTCCTACACTAATTCACGCCGGGCCTTTCGCGAACATCGCACATGGTAACTCTTCAATTATTGCCGATAAGATAGCGTTAAAACTGAGTGACTTTGTCGTGACCGAAGGTGGTTTCGGCTCAGATATGGGCTTTGAAAAAGCGTGCAACATAAAAGCAAAAGCGTCGAACAAAAAGCCCGATTGCGCTGTGGTTGTTGCAACATTACGTGGATTAAAGGCCAACTCTGGTTTATACGATTTGAGACCCGGCACTCCATTACCAGATTCAATTTTTAATGATGACCAAGACGCGCTAATTGCAGGCTTTGAGAACCTAAAATGGCACATCAACAACGTTAAGCAATACCAAGTGCCTACAGTTGTTGCGATTAACCGATTCCCACAAGACTCAGCTCAAGAGCTCGATGCTTTGAAACAGATGATCACCGACTTCGACTCAAGCGTTAACGTTGAAGTAAGCGAAGCATTTGGTCAAGGTGGCGAAGGCGCGACTCAACTGGCTCACGCTGTAGTCAAAGCTTGCCAAAAACAGAGTGAATTTAAGCCTTTGTATCACTCAGAGCAAAGCCTAGAAGAAAAGCTGATGGCAGTTGCTGAAGTTGGTTATGGCGCGGCAAGTATTTCGCTATCTCCACTGGCTAAAAAACAACTGGCTGAATTCAAACTGCATGGCTATAGCGACCTATCAGTTTGTTTGGCAAAAACACCACTATCGATCTCGACAGAAGCACACGTAAAAGGTGCACCAACCCAATTTGACGTGCCTGTTAGAGAACTAAAATTGTGTGCTGGTGCTGGCTTTATTTACGCGTTGTGCGGCAATGTAATGACCATGCCAGGCTTGCCTGACAAACCGGCGTTCATGTCGTTAGATATTGATAGTAATGGAAATATCGTCGGCCTAAGCTAGCTGCCCTTAGTTAGATAATCGGCAATTAATCGCGATTAATTTAGCTTAGGTTTCGGAGCAGTGTTCTATATTGAGCAATCATTTACTAACGAAGTGATTGCTCAACAATCAAGCTTAACTGCAAAAAGTTGCACTTAAATCGTAGTTATATGCGAATCTTGTCTTAACTTCTGGGTCAAGATCACATTAAAAACCCTATAAAATATATAGTATTGCGCTGATTCTTTGAGGACAGTGATGAATACAAGTATAAAAAAACTAGTCAGCCAATTTCTATGTACCATCTTTGCCCTAGGACTAGTCCCTGCCCTCTACATTAACTCTGAATTTGACAGGGTTGAAGCTCAGCACACGCTAAATATCCAACAGTCCAGCCAGAACCAGATCGAATACAGCTTTCATGAACTCGCTGTTATTGTTGAGCAAATCTCTAACTCTGTTCCGTCAATCGCCGACTCTCAAACACTACTCCGAGCGATTCGAGAACCTTCTATTATCCATAAAGAAACCCTGCAAGATCTTTGGGTGATGTTAGCTCGTGGCCAAAAATACTATTCCCAGCTTCGTTATCTCGATCTAGCCGGCAACGAAGTGTTCCGCGTTAACTACAAAGACGGTCGAGCCACTGTCGTCCCCGAGAACGAACTGCAGAACAAATCTTCTCGAGATTACTACCAGATGCTTCAGAAATTAGAGATTGGCGATGTCAGATCCAGAGGCATTGACCTAGAAATGGAAAATGGAGAAATCATCCACCCGTTAACGCCGGCGCTTCGCATTATGACGCCAGTCGCTGAAGGGAATCGAATTATTGGTTACTTCATTGCAAATCTAAACATGCTAGAGATTTACAACCGCCTTCATTACCAAATTGGAGACTCAGATGCAGTCCCGGTCATTCTAAACAAAACTGGTCATGTCATCATGGGCCCTGACCCAGCTGAATCATTTGGGCATGTGATTGAATCACGTTCAGACAAGACATACGCAAAGCTATACCCAGAGCTTTGGAAAGACATTCAAGACAACTCTTCGTCTAGCTATTTCGATGGTAAGAACTGGTATTTCCACTCGGACATCAGCCCAAAGATAAAGCAGTTTGCAGGCCCTATTTACATGGTTCTTCACATTGAGAATCAGCATTTCAGCAGTCAATACCGACAAGAAAAACAAGCGATTGTCGTTCAGATCATCACCTTGTCTTTCTTGATTTCGATGATCTCCGCTGGCTTTGTATTGTGGAACAGTAACCACAAGAAGAACAGTATCGATAGTCAACTGGCTAAAGCCGCGATGAATGGTATGTCTGCCTTAGTGATTACCGACAGAAACAACCGTATCATCAAGGTAAACCAAGAATTCACCCGTGTTAGTGGCTACGAGTTAGAAGACGTAAAAGGCCGCCAACCATCCATGTTTGCCTCTGGTCGCTACAACGAAGAGTTCTACATCAAGATGTGGAGCATAATCACTAAGACTGGGGTATGGGAAGGCGAAGTGGTCAATCGCCGTAAAGACGGATCTTTGATCACGGAAATATTGCGAATCCAAACCATTAAAGACTCGAAAGACGTGATTCAGTTTTATGTCGCTTCATTTGTGGATATCAGTAAACACAAAGAGCTAGAAAACAAACTGAGAAACCTGAGCGAAAAAGATGCCTTAGCTGGGTGTTGGAACCGCCGTAAGTTCGATCTTGAGCTGAGAGATGAGTGCTCTCGTGTGAATCGATACCCTACTCGCGAACACTCTTGCTTAGCGATCTTGGACATAGACTATTTCAAACGCATTAACGACAGATTTGGTCACGATTATGGTGATCGCGTCATTCAAACCGTTGCTGAGGTATTACAACGTGAGTGTCGAGAAACTGATTTTGTGGCTCGCATTGGTGGTGAAGAATTTGGCGTTATTCTGCCTCATACCACAACTGAAGAAGCTGAATATGTGCTTAACAGATTGAGAATCGCAGTCAATATTGAGCTCGACAACGTGGTGACGGTCAGTGGCGGAATCACCAACCTGACCAACGACCCTACTCTCAACTACAAGTGTGCGGATTTAGCACTCTATGAAGCCAAAGCCGCAGGTCGAAACAGTGTTTGCCTGTTCCTAGACAGCGAAATGAGCGAAATCGCCTAACAGAAAATCAGTATTGTTCCGCTAGGCTATCAGTTTGGCGGTTTAACAACCCAATCCTTTCAATCAGCTTGGTGCTGGATAGAACTCTAACTTTTTCCCTTCTACCACCAGAATACAATCCATGTTCGCAGCATGAGCAGCCTGCTTACCTAAGTTCGTATCTTCAAACACAACACACTGCTTTGGCTGTAATCCCATACCAAAACACGCATCTAAGAAGGTATCCGGATTTGGTTTGTGATTCTTCACATCTGTTGCTGTCACTAGGATATCCAGCTTGCTCAAAATATCTGTTTTGTCCAACAACTGTTCGGCACTTTTACGTTGACTGCCCGTTCCTACTGCAATCTTCTTGTTACCCAGATGCTCTAACAACAGAGAGTGAGTACAAGGGATAACGTCTCCTTTGTCTTCAATAGCCGCAAACGACGCCATTTTAAACGTAGAAACCGCTTGTGGGTCGAGCGATAAACCGTATTTGCTGTTCACCTCACCGGCTATCTTATAACTCGGCATGCCACCTAAACTATGTAGCCAAGACGCTTCAAAATGAAAACCAAACTCTTCAGCCGTTTGCTGCCACGCCTTTACATGTGCAGGCATTGTATCGATCAACGTACCGTCCATATCAAAGATTAATCCTTCATATGCCGTTAAATCTATTTTCATCACTACTACCACTCTTTAATAAAGTTACTGATACCATAACCAATATTCAGTATCATGGCGCCATATTACCGTTCAAAATGGATGTTTATGTTACAAATATCTAATTCTGTTTCGATTCAAGACTGGGAACTTCAGTTAACAGCGATCAGAGCACAAGGAGCCGGCGGTCAGAACGTCAATAAAGTATCGAGCGCGATACATTTACGTTTTGATATCAAGCACTCTACCCTACCTGACTTCTATAAAGAAAAGCTCCTCGCACACAAAGATAGCCGCATCACCAAAGACGGTGTGATTATCATTAAAGCGCAACAGTATAGAACTCAGGAACAAAACCGAGATGATGCTTTAGTGCGCTTGAAAGAATTGATCTTGGAAGCGACAAAGGTTCAAAAAGTAAGACGAGCAACTAAGCCGACGCGTGGCTCTCAGAAAAGACGTTTAGAAAGCAAAAAACAAAGAAGCACCACCAAACAGCTGCGTGGAAGAGTGAGCTGATGGCTTCATGCCCTCAGAGAACACATTACCCTAGAAGTATCTGTCAATTTGACTAACGAATCGATCTATTACGCTGTTTATTTGAAAGAAAGACTACTGCTTCTTTTTGACCGACAAAATCAGCTTGATCAACAACAGGCGCTCTTCGCTGGTCAGCAGACGACTGACCGCAGCTACATCTTCCGCTGTTACTTGTGATGCGCCAACAATATCAAGCACCACATCCAAATCCGTCACTTTTAAGGTTCTAGTGATTGAACGATACTGAGACATCTTGATGTCCGCCTCTCCGCGTTCAATCCTTTGATAGGTTTTTAAGCTCATTCCTGCACTCGAGGCTAACTTTTCTTGAGACAAGTTGGCTTGTTTCCTACGCTCAATCAGCGCCAATATTATGGGTTCTTGTGACATAAGCTCATCCTCAAAAGACAGTTATGTCCTAAATTCAGCAAGAAGCAGACCATATTGACTTGTGATGGTTTACATAAGCCATCAAAGGCATATTATTCGCTTGATAAAACCGTTACGTTTCATAAACCTTCACACTGATATCAGTTGTGAACGTACGGCTAGGTAACTTGAGTATTCAAGTGTTGGGAAATTAGAAAAATTGCAAATTGCGAATAAGAAAGACGTCATATTGGAAATTGCGAATCGTTATAAATTGGCATTTCCTTGCATTAAGCACGCATTAGAAACGGACAATGCCCGCTCCGAAATTATTGCAGTGCAGCATAGGCTACTCACTTACAAAGAAGTGCTGCTGCACGGAAGTATGTTGGAAGAGAAAGAATTGAAGCAGGCCTTTTCTGCTCTGAACCAAAATGAAAAAGGTGTCGCACAAGGCGGTATTCAAAGCATCAACGACGCAGTTAAAGAGATGGATGAGATTGTCGAAAGATACAGCAGAAAAGCGTCTACTGAATTCTGTGCCTAATCTATTAATATCAACGAGTAGCGCAACCTCTCGATGGCTTAAACAAACAGAACAAAACAAAAACGGCCAGTCATAGTTGAATGACTGGCCGTTTGTTTAACTAACATGAAGACATGGGTATCTAACGAGACATCGCTCTTCTAAGCCCACCGAGTAACATCAACGCGCCTAGCAAACCAAACGACACACTGCCTCCTGAGCCAGATGAGCTTCTACCAGCATAAGCAGTACGTTTCGCGTCTGTTGATACAAACTTAGCAGTTTCAGTACCAGCAATAACACTGTCGATCCAATCTTTGTAGTCGTAGATTTCTGTAAATACCGACGTTACTCTTGAGTTACCACCACACGTTTCAGGACCAAAACTGGTGATCCCTACTTGTCTGTAAATCGAACCATCCTTCCAGTAAACAGGACCGCCAGAGTCACCTTGACAAGTGCCACCATACAAGCCAGAAGTACCCACATCTCCAACGAAACAAATTTGATTCTCTGTTAACTCATCACCAGCAGCGAATACATCCTTACAAGTCGCATTGACAACATAATTGAGGTCGGCTTTTTGTAATAAAGTGGTTGCGTCAAAGCCAGTGCGCGTATCTCCGTGCCCCACGGCAACAAAGTCGTTTGCGACATTACGATACGTCTCATCAGAGGGGCGCTGCACAACATCGTTAATTGAATCGATGTTTAGTGCACTTTCAAGTTTTAGAATAGCAACATCATTACGCAATAGATCGCTCAGAGCATTTGAGTAATCACTACGATAATATACTTCAGCCACGCGTGCTTTCTGGACAATGTTGTTAGGAAATTGGGAAGTGTCTTCTAATTGAGGGACGACGACAGTAAACAACTGAGCATTCTCATCACCATAAATACAGTGTGCAGCCGTTAATATATGAGTTGGATCTAAAATTGTCGCACCACAATATGGCCCAGTTGAGTAGACACCATCATATTCAATTCTATCGATGAACAAGCTCGCCATTGAAGGGAATTCAGTTACCGAAGCACCGCTACCATTCACAATATAAGGTGTTACACCCACATCAGGAGTACTTTCGACCGTGTTTTCCGTTGCCATAACACTTGATGTGTAAATCAATGGCGCTAAAAGCCCTAAAACGGCTTTACGAACCGGACTCATTTTATGGTTTACGTTCATAGTTAACTCCTTGTAACCCCTACTACTTATTTACAAAAATGATGAATCGCCACCATAACACGTCACAACCGTGATTATAGTAAGTATTTGTAACGATATGGCGACATCTCTCATTTTATAAACGAATTTTAAGTAACCGTTGTTAGTGGGTAACGCTAAACCTTATACGCTCGCAAAAACATACGCTACCAAAAACAAAAAAGCCTACCGTTAGGCTTCCCAGTAAAGAGAAGCAAACAATAGGCTTTCATTTAACTTTGTGGTTTCTCTTAAAAGAGATTAGCCACGGTAGTAACGTTGAGGTACGAATGGCATTTTTTCTACTGTCATAGGTAGCTTCTTGCCACGAACTTCAGCGAATACTTCAGTGCCAATAACCGCTAGGTCAGTACGAACGTAAGCCATAGAAACAGGCTTGCCCGCGTTAGGACCCGCAGTACCACTTGTTACAACGCCAATTTTGTTGTCTTCAGCATCGAACAGAGCAGCGCCTTCACGTACTGGTGCTTTAGTCTGACCAACAAGACCAACACGCTTGCGTTGAACGTCTTTAGTCGCGATTTGCTCAAGGATGATATCAGCGCCAGGGAAACCGCCTGCACGTTCACCGTCAGTACGACGCACTTTTTGAATTCCCCATAGGAGGCTAGCTTCGACTGGTGTTGTTGTTGTATCTAGATCGTGACCGTACAGACATAGACCACACTCAAGACGAAGTGAGTCACGAGCACCCAGGCCAATCCACTCAACTTCAGCTTCTGAAATCAGCTTACGCGCTAGTGCTTCAGCGTGATCGTTCGGTACAGAGATCTCGTAGCCATCTTCACCCGTGTAGCCACTGCGGCTCACGATGCATTCAACGCCATCGATATCGACTTTTTGAACATCCATGAACAGCATATCTGCAACGCTTGGTTGGAAACGAGCAAGAACTTCAGACGCTTTAGGGCCTTGAAGTGCTAATAGAGCGCGGTCATCGATCACTTCCATCTCTACGTCAGCCGGTAGGTGCGCAGTAAGGTGGTCGATATCTTGTGTCTTACAAGCCGCGTTCACAACAACAAATAGGTGATCGCCTAGGTTCGCAACCATAAGGTCATCCATGATGCCGCCCTGCTCATTAGTAAAGAAAGCGTAACGCTGTTTACCAGAAGGAAGGTCGATAATATCCACAGGAACCAAAGATTCTAAGACAGCAGCTGCGTTTGCACCATGTAGACGAAGTTGCCCCATGTGAGAAACATCAAAAAGACCGGCAGCGTCACGAGTGTGTAAGTGCTCTTTCTTTACACCTAGTGGGTACTGAACTGGCATATCGTAGCCAGCGAAAGGAACCATTTTCGCACCCTCTTCAACGTGAAGTGCATGCAGTGGTGTTTTTAGTAGGTCTTGATTAGCGTGTTCTTGAGTCATTTTATTCTCCATGAAGCGTTGCAGGCTGTCCAAAATCGAGTCTGCCGCTTATATCTCTATTTAGAGTCGCCTCTAACGATACGGATTAACGTTAGAAACAGTAGATAGTAAAAAGTGATGTCTTTTATATAGGCTTATATTGTTAGCTTTATAAATCTGAATAGCTGTACAAATCCCATACAACTCACTTTCTAAGAATTCACTTCAGTAAACTTCAATCAACATGAGTAAACCGTGTTCACTATAATAAACAAGCCTGAGTGAGTTTTACACCCTTAACAAGATTAAAACAGCTCAAAATGTGACATTTAACAATTTAAAAACAATTTATAGATGCATACAAAAACGCGATATTGATGATTTTCACATCAATATCGCGTCTGTTGCCTAACGTTCGAAACAAAAGCAAACGTTTGCATTCACTATAAGAAATTCTAAGTTTGTTAACTTATTTTGCAGTCACCCACAAAATAAGTGCATCTTCTGTACTGGTAGAAATCAGCATGTGGCCCATATTAGCATCGTAATACATGCTATCGCCTTCGCTCATTGGCACAGGTTCGTAGAATTCTGAATAGAACATCACATCGCCAGAGATGATCATTAAGAACTCCTCACCGTCATGACGCACCCAATCATTATACTCTTCAAAAGTACGTGCTCTTACGCGGCTCTTAAACGGCATCATCTTCTTATTAGAAAGCTCAGTCGCAAGCAGCTCATGTTCATAAGTCGGTGTTGGGTGTGGTTTACCTTGGCCTGCCTTGGTTAAATCGCGACGTCCTGTTGCCACTTTTTTTCTCGGTGGCTCAAAGAGTTGAGGCATATCTATTTGCAAACCCATCGCTAATTTTTGCATAGCCTGAAAGGTTGGTGAGATCTGTTCATTCTCGATTTTGCTGAGCGTAGAACGCGCCAAGCCAGTTCTTTGGCTTGCTTCTTCTAGCGTGATCCCAAGCTTGCCGCGGATATCTTTAATGCGCTGGCCAAGCCTAAGTGGCTCTATATTCTGGTCTAACGTTTCTTTCGCCAACGTTAAAGATGGGTACTCATCATAAATGTCTTCTGACATAGGTCCCTCATTATTTTCTTACTTCCTGTCTATTCATTTCATTGTTGCATGAAGCGCTTTGTTGATTAAAGAGCACACAGAGAAATAAAGCGTGCTCCCCGTAGCAAAACAAGAAAAGTTGTTTCCTATTGGAAATTTTTGTTGAAAATTGATTTTATCGGAGCTATGTTATCGACTTGTTAGATGAAGAGATGCTACTTCAGCTTGCAGCAAATGATAGATTTAACATTTGTAAGAGCTGTTTTTTACCCGAACTTTTTGGGAAACAATTCGTGCTGCATTGACCCTACAACGATCGCTTAGACGCTGTAAGAGTATATTTATAACGCAATTCACGTTTATCTATACCTATATAGCGCAAACGATACCGATGCAGAAATCAACGTAAGACCTAATGGACTATAAAAACAATCACCATTAGCTTAATGAAAGGTCTCGACAATGAACGCTTACCAAAACCATAGCTTAGACAGTTTTTTCTCTACAAACCTATCTGCGACTGACGACGCAGTATTTGCTGGAATCCAAGCAGAGAACACTCGTCAAAACGAACAAATCGAACTTATTGCTTCTGAGAACATCGTTTCTAAAGCAGTAATGCAAGCTCAAGGCACTTGCCTTACCAACAAATACGCAGAAGGCTACCCAGGTCGTCGTTACTACGGTGGTTGTGAGCACGTAGATACAGTAGAAGCTATTGCGATTGAACGTGCTAAGCAGCTGTTCAAATGTGAATACGTAAACGTACAGCCTCACTCTGGCGCTCAAGCGAACGGCGCAGTTAAACTTGCCCTACTTCAACCTGGCGACACTATCCTAGGTATGTCTCTAGACGCTGGTGGTCACCTTACACACGGTGCGCGCCCTGCAATGTCTGGTAAGTGGTTCAACGCAGTTCAATATGGCGTAGACCGCGACACACTTGAAATCGATTACGAAGCGGTTCGCGCTTTAGCAATTGAAAGCCAACCTAAAATGATTATTGCTGGTGGTAGTGCTATCCCACGCGTTATTGATTTCGCTAAGTTCCGAGAAATCGCTGACGAAGTTGGCGCTATCCTAATGGTCGATATGGCACACATCGCGGGTCTTATCGCGACAGGTGCTCACCCTAGCCCACTACCACACGCACACGTTGTGACTACAACAACGCACAAAACACTTCGTGGCCCACGCGGCGGCATGATTCTGACTAACCACGAAGACATCAACAAAAAGATCAACTCTGCAGTGTTCCCTGGCCTTCAAGGTGGCCCATTAATGCACGTTATCGCGGCTAAAGCAGTGGCGTTTGGCGAGGCACTTGGCCCAGAATTTAATACTTATATTGATTCAGTGATCGACAACGCAAAAGTTCTTGCTGAAGTGTTGCAAACTCGCGGTTGTGACATTGTGACTGGCGGAACAGACACGCACCTAATGCTGGTTGACCTTCGTCCTAAGGGCTTGAAAGGTAACGTAACTGAAGAAGCATTAGAGCGTGCAGGGATCACATGTAACAAAAATGGCATACCATTCGACTCAGAGAAGCCTATGATTACCTCTGGCATTCGTTTAGGTACGCCAGCTGGAACCAGTCGTGGTTTTGGCACTGAAGAATTCAAACTTATCGGTGAATGGATCGGCGATGTTCTTGACGGCTTAGTTGAAAGCCCTGAAGGCAACGCTGAAGTTGAGCAACGTGTTCGCAAGCAAGTTAAAGAGCTTTGCAAACGCTTCCCTCTTTACCGTTAAACCGTTTTTAAGATTTAAATTAAAACCTCATAAATTTTTGGAGAATAAGCAATGGACAATACACTAAAGTTTGCAGACAGCCACGAGTGGGTAAAAGACAACGGTGACGGTACTGTAACTATCGGTATCTCTGAGCACGCTCAAGAGATGCTAGGTGACGTTGTGTTTGTTGACCTGCCTGACACTGACGACGAAATTGAAGCTGGCGAAAGCTTCTCTCTAGTTGAATCAGTGAAAGCTGCTTCTGATATCTACGCACCAATCTCTGGCGAAATCGTAGAAATCAACGAAGAATTAGAAGATAGCCCAGAGCTAATCAACGAAGAACCTTATGAAGGTGGTTGGATTGTTAAAGTGAAGATGTCTGATGCGTCTGAACTAAACAACCTTAAAGATGCGGAAGAATACCTAAGCTCTATCGAAGAAGACTAATAGGTAACCTCATTACGATAAAGCTGCTCTTTTGAGCAGCTTAATTTTAGGGGCTAGCTCACGGCTCCAGAGAGAAAGTAGAACATATCATGACTGAATTACTTCAAAGCCAATTACTGAAAGACTTGGGTACACAAAACGAGTTTGTTACTCGTCATAACGGCCCAAATAAAGCAGACCAGCAAAAAATGCTTGAAGCGATCAACGCGACTAGCCTAGACGCACTGATCGACGAAACGGTTCCTGCACAAATCCGTCTTGAAAAACCAATGACACTTGCTGCGCCACTGAGCGAAATGGACATGCTGACCTCTCTAAAAGAGATCGCTAACCTAAACCAAGTGAAACGTACTTTCATTGGCCAAGGCTACTACAACACATTCACTCCAAACGTTATTCTACGTAACGTTTTAGAGAACCCAGGCTGGTACACAGCTTACACACCATACCAACCAGAGATTTCTCAAGGTCGTCTTGAAGCTCTACTAAATTACCAACAAATGGTAATGGACCTTACAGGTATGGAAATCGCGAACGCGTCTCTTCTTGACGAAGCGACAGCGGCTGGCGAAGCAATGACACTGTGTAAGCGTGCTGGTAAAAGCAAGAGCAAAGTATTCTTCGTTGCTGACGATGTTCACCCTCAAACACTAGAAGTTGTTAAAACTCGTGCTGAGTACATCGGTTTTGAAGTAATGGTTGGCGCTCTTGAAACACTTCCAGAGCAAGACGTATTTGGTGCGTTAGTTCAATACCCTGGTACAACAGGCGAAGTTCGTGATCTAACAGACATCATTGCGAAAGCTCAAGCAAACAAGACTCTTGTAACGGTTGCAACTGACCTACTTGCTTCTGCTCTACTTAAGCCAGCTGGCGAAATGGGCGCAGACGTAGTAATCGGTTCAGCGCAACGTTTCGGCGTTCCTATGGGTTACGGCGGTCCACACGCTGCATTCATGGGTACTCGTGAAAAGCATAAGCGTACAATGCCAGGTCGTGTAATCGGTGTTTCTATCGATACTCACGGTAACCAAGCGCTACGTATGGCAATGCAAACTCGTGAGCAACACATCCGCCGCGAGAAAGCGACATCGAACATCTGTACAGCTCAAGCACTTCTAGCAAACATGGCGTCTTTCTACGCGGTTTACCACGGTGCAGAAGGCCTACGTACTATCGCTCGTCGTACACACCACATGACAGCTATCCTAGCGGCTGGCCTGACTAAAGCGGGTTACGAGCTAACAAACAACAGCTTCTTCGATACCATCACAATCAACTCTGAAGAGAAGACAGATGCACTGTACGCGAAAGCACAAGCAGCAGACATCAACTTGCGCCTTCTTAAAGGTAAGATCGGTATCAGCTTAGATGAAACAACCACAGTCGACGACGTGAATGCCCTATTCGCTATCTTCGACGTAAAAGAAGACGTTCAAGCGCTATCTTCTGACATTGCATCAAATGAGTTTGCGGCAATTCCAGAAAACTGTCGTCGTGAATCAGAGTTCCTAACTCACCCAGTGTTCAACACGCACCACAGCGAAACGCAAATGATGCGTTACCTAAAACAGCTTGAGAACAAAGACTTCTCACTAACGCACGGCATGATCCCACTGGGCAGCTGTACGATGAAGCTGAACGCTGCTGCTGAGATGATTCCAGTAACATGGCCTGAGTTTGGTTCAATTCACCCATTCGCACCTCTAGAGCAAGCGGCGGGTTACACAGCACTAGCAAAAGATCTTAAAGAGAAGCTATGTGAAATCACCGGTTACGAAGATTTCTCACTACAGCCTAACTCTGGTGCATCTGGCGAATATGCAGGTCTAATCGCAATTCAACGTTACCATGCAAGCCGCGGTGAAGCTCACCGTAACGTTTGTCTGATTCCAAGCTCTGCGCACGGTACTAACCCTGCTACAGCATCAATGGTTTCAATGAAGGTAGTGGTTGTTAAGTGTGATGAAGATGGCAACATCGACATGACAGACCTAGCAGCGAAAATCGAGAAGCACAAAGAAAACCTATCAAGCATCATGATCACTTACCCTTCTACGCACGGCGTATACGAAGAGCAAGTGAAAGAAGTGTGTGAACAAGTTCACGCAGCGGGTGGTCAGGTTTACCTAGACGGCGCGAACATGAACGCTCAAGTAGGTCTAACTTCACCTGGCTTCATCGGTTCAGACGTATCTCACTTGAACCTACACAAAACATTCTGTATTCCACACGGTGGTGGCGGTCCGGGTATGGGTCCTATCGGTGTTAAATCGCACCTAGCACCTTTCCTACCGGGTCACATCGAAAACGGTGTACAAGGTTCTGACTACGCAGTATCAGCAGCAGATCTAGGTAGTGCTTCAATTCTACCTATCTCTTGGGCTTACATCGCAATGATGGGCGAACCTGGCCTAACAGACGCAACGAAAGTAGCGATTCTGAACGCGAACTACGTGATGGAAAAACTACGTCCTCACTACCCTGTTCTTTACCGTGGCACTAACGGCCGCGTAGCGCACGAATGTATTATCGATATTCGTCCACTTAAAGAAGACACAGGCATCAGCGAAGAAGATATTGCTAAGCGTCTAATGGACTTCGGTTTCCACGCACCTACTATGTCTTTCCCAGTAGCTGGCACACTAATGGTAGAGCCAACTGAATCAGAAGATTTAGAAGAGCTAGACCGTTTCTGTGAAGCGATGATCGCAATCCGTCACGAAATGGCAGCAGTGAAAGCCGGTGAATGGCCACTAGACAACAACCCTCTAGTGAACGCACCGCACACTCAAGTTGACCTTTCAGGCGCAGAATGGGATCGCCCTTACTCTCGCGAACTGGCTTGCTTCCCATCGAAAGCAACGAAGAACTCGAAGTACTGGCCTACTGTTAACCGTGTAGACAACGTATACGGCGACCGTAACCTAATCTGTTCTTGCCCAAGCATCGATAACTACGAAGACTAATTCGTAGCGACGCTAAGCGATAAAACATAATAAAAGGCGAGCCAAGTGGTTCGCCTTTTTGTTTTCTGAAATTCAACGTCAACAAATGCATTGACCTTACCGTAAGGGAAAGGTTTAAGGTTGAACTGAACCAACACTGAATTAGGAATCAATTATGGGATGTTGTAACAAAGCCCCAAAAGGTGGAGCCCCTCTTGCCTTGCTTCTAAAAGTAACGCTTGTGATTGGGCTATTTGTGTTTCTATTGGCTCTGTGGCAGTAGAGTTTTTTAGTTTCAGACTAAGAGTAGATGTTGGCTCCGTAATAGTTTGTTATATCTCGACTCAAAGTGAATTTTTATATTCGGGCAGATTTTTAAGAACTTGGTAAGTATGATAATACTGAATTTGCATTCTATACTTACAAATAAGACTCTTTCTTAAAGTTTCTGCTCTTACGGGATAATCACTCGCTATAAATGCCACAACCTTTTGTTTTAATGACGGATAATTATTTATACTTTCAACAGCTTTTTCAATTTGTTTGAGCCCAACAGAGCCAGATTTAACCTGAACTAAACATCAGATTCAGCGACAACGTCAATTTTCATATGGTCAAGCTCTGAGTCGCCACGCTTGGCTCTGTACCCGAGAGATTCGAAGAACTCTACTGTAATATGCTCAGTCAATTTGCCTTGAATATTTCTATTTTTCCCTAAAGCAGATTTAACTAATTTAGAGATGTCTTCAAAATCTCGCTTTTTCACAGGTTCGTATGCACGATCCTCTTCTGTGATTGAATCAGAGTACATTCCTATTTCTTCACCCTGGTATACAGAAAAGATAAAGTCTTCACGGGGTAAAGGTTCAACCAACTCATCTTCTATTTGAGCGAAAATCTCTTGCTGTTCTTCGCCTGGAAACTCTTTCGACAATATCAACGTACCATACACGCAGTCGCTAAAGTGAAGGTCTAAATTGCCTATATTCCTCCCTTCTTGGAAAAGAACATAGCTTTCACTATTTGATGTCCTGACAGTTCTTGTAAATTTAATATTCATAATCTCATTTATTACGCTTAGGGGGCAATGTCAGCCGAGTAGCTCGATAACGCTATCACATAACTTATTGTATCATCGATGATAAAAACCAGAGAAGCTCAAATGAGGGTAGTTGGTTGGTCAACTCAGACGCTCGGTAGAACTTCTTTTTCCGCCTCTAGGGCTTTAATTTCAGACTTAATTTTCTTTGCTGATGAATGAGGTAAGTTTTGAAACAATACAATCAAAACACCACAGCCGAATACAGTAGCTAGTAAAACCATTTTAATAGTGGCCATAAAGGTCGGTGCTGAAGAGAGTATTAGCAAAATCAAACTTCCGACGGAGAGCAAGCCAAACACAAACGCAACAAACCTATTATAATAAAGGCTTACAATATCGAAGAGTCTAACTTCCCTAACAAACACTTCTCTATTAGCATCCAACTCAATATAAGAGATTGCTCTACGGATCGTTGTCCAACTTATCGACGCTGAGGTCGTCTCATGTAGTTTAATTAGTGAGTCTCGTAGCTCTTTTTCAGCATAGATTCCATTAGTGGACACCTTGAAATAGTACGTATCGCGTTGTTCTTTCGCTACTTTTAGCGTGTTTGGGGACGCCTTATCAGGCTCAGATATGTACTTTTCTAGTCTCAGTAATCGTTTATCTTCTTTGTACTCGAACAAGCTGTATAGGTGCGTTAGATCCCGATTAACTACAAACCACAATAGTAAAAATACCACAACCACTAGTCCTGATGGCGTTTGTAATATGTCCGTTATTGCCTTGATAAAATCTGGTATACTCTTTAGTACCTCAGTTGCGTGTGCTACGTCATTGTTAGTCGTTGACACCATCCCAATCTCCCCTTAAAACCTATTAGAAAGAGCAATTCCACATAGTCTATAGGTCACCAATTGTACTAGCCTTTGTCTTTCCATAACAATCACTTATACCGTAACCTTAGTGATAAGCGTAGCAAATACAGAAATTACCTAACCAATATAACGCCAAAAAAATCATAAACTTACGAGCGTTAAACCCGTGTTGTAACCATCAAAACCTGTGACTATCTCAGAACGAGTTGAACTCTATAAATCCAAAGCTTGACCCTATACGGTAAGGTGTTTATATTGTCGCCCGCCCAACGGGGCACATCCTAAAATGCACACCGGCCATCCTGCCATCACTGGTGCATTTCTATTGGTGTTTTGAACTTCCATGCTAACGAAACTTCGTCCTTTTACTCGTGAATCGGGTGCGCTTATGCATCTTTCGATTCCAATCATTTTGACTCAAATAGCTACCCAAGCGATGGGATTTGTCGATACGACAATGGCTGGCCAAGTAAGCCCTGCCGATCTCGCCGCTATTGCACTCGGCACTAGCCTCTGGATTCCGGTGTTGCTGTTGCTACGTGGAGTGATTATGGCGTTAACGCCTGTTGTCGCTTACCACCGCGGCGCTCGTGACTTTCAGAGCATCTCTGTTGAATTCTTCCAGATGGTTTGGTTGGCATTAATTGCTAGCGTACTGCTTATCGCTTACTTGGTGAGTGCGAAACCGATCTTAGAATGGATTGGGGTTGCCGCTGAGATCATTCCTATCGGCAGTGACTATGCGTTTGCCCTAGCCTTTGGTGTGCCGGGTATTGCCCTGTTCTACACGTTAAATGGTTTTTGTGAAGGTATGAACAACACCAAAGTACCGATGATCATTTCGGTAATTGGTTTGTTGATTAATATTCCCGTCAACTACGTGCTTATTTACGGTAAGTTTGGCTTCCCTGAAATGGGCGCTGTAGGTTGTGGTTGGGCGACAAGCTTGGTGTACTGGTTAATGTCGGGAATGTTGTATTCCTACATTAAAGGTCATCACCATTACAAGACCATCATCAACTTTTCAGATGCGAAGCCAAAAGCAAAAGAGATGCTTCACCTTCTAAGGTTAGGTTTACCTATCGGGATGAACATCGCGGTGTGTGGCAGTATCTTTGCGGTTATCGCATTGATGATCGGCCGTATTGGTGCCGAGAATGTGGCAGCGGCGCAAATCGCTCTCAATATATCGAGCCTAACTTATGTGATCCCGATGAGTATCTCGTTTGGCATTACGATTCGTGTTGGACACGCTTTGGGTGAAAAAGATGAACTTGGCGCGATTGAGCGCAGTAAAGTCGGTATTTTGGTGGCAGCATTAATCTCGTTGCTTTCGGTAGCGATGTTCCTACTGTTCCCTGAATTAATCATTAGGCTTTACACCACTGACCCAGTAATCAGTGCAACAGCGGCAGTGTTATTGACCTTTACCGCTATGTACCAATTCAGTGATGCTCTGCAAACCTCTGCAAATGGTGCTCTGCGTGGCTATAAAGATACCAAGATCCCGATGATCTTAGCTATCGCTTCATACTGGGGCTTAGCGTTACCACTGGGTATGGTGTTGGGCTTAACAGACCACATTGTTCCAGCAATGGGTGAAGAAGGCTTCTGGATTGGTATTCTTACGGGCTTAAGTATCTCTGCTACGCTGATGTTAATTCGCTTGCGATACGTGATTAAGAAGCGCGATTTACTGCCTTCAATTAACGCAGCAATTCGCTAATACTGCTCTAGTAAGCGAATACCGCACCTGAAAGTAAATACAAAAAAGCGCGTTACTGCCACAAGGCAATAACGCGCTTTTTCTATTTAAATTGAACTGTGTTTATCTGTTTATCGCCAAATATGAGCCAGCAGCAATCATTATTCCACCAGCACTTTGGTTTAACCTTTTATGTGCGCGTGGCGTTTTTAACAAACCTGCCATTCTGCCCGCGCCCACAGCGATAAGTATTAAGCCTGACATCAGAGCAACAGATGCTAAAGCAGAAACTAATACGATATCTTGTGAGCGCAGAACAGTCAGATCAATAAAAGTCGGCAAGAACGAAATATAAAACAGAATCACTTTAGGGTTCGATGCTGAAATCAAAAAGCCTTGCGCGAAACTCGCGAGTTCAGATTTCTGACTCTGTTTGGCCGCAAGTTCCGCAGAGCCTTGCACTTCAGGCAGGCTCTTAAACATCTTGTAGCCCAAGTAAATCAAATAAGCTGCACCAACATAGCGAATCACCTCAAACGCAATCGACCAATTCTCGGCAATCGTTGCTAGACCGAAACAGGCAAGCGCAAGGTAAATAAGATCACTGCATATCATACCTAACGAAAGCGTGACGCACTTTCGCCATCCTTGAACCATAGCACGAGCTAAAATGGCAAAGACGCCAGGCCCCGGAGTAATACCAAATACAAACATGGCAATAAAGAATGTAATCGCACTTTCTAATGACATTGGACTGTCCTTTTCTATAACCCAACATAATTGATCATGAACGTATCATGGAGCTTCGATTCTGGTAAAGAACGTTTTTTACTAAATACGATTTACACAACTCATGTATTGAACAAGTGTCGCACGTAATTTACCCACCAGACTTAATTAAACCTAAACCTAAGTACTTTTCGTTAGGGCATAAAAAAGGCGAACCTATTGGCTCGCCTTAATCATTTTGTTCGCCAGAATCGTTTAGTCGTTACGAATGGGTGATAACAACTCAGGGTTAACCACCAAATTTCTCACACCGTGGGCGTGATCTTCGTTAAAGTCATTGCCTTCACACCAGCTACCTACTGTCGCGATATTTACTTTCGCGACTTGTGGTCTAACGCTCCATGTTACTTGGAAAGGTGAACCTTGCTCATTATAACCAGGACCCGTTGTAGAGCCTGCGTATTGGATCGCTGAGCCCGTATCTTGTGGGATGTTTGGTGCTTGGTGTAAGCCGTTCACTTTTGAATGTTTAGCGAGCGCTTCAAAGTCGGGTGCTTTGTCGTCATTCACTAATACGTAAACTTGGGTTTCTACACGCAGTTGCGGGTTGGTAATCGCATCGTTAAAACAAGCACCCAGTGTTTCACCCGGTTCAACTTGCGCCGTTGAATAAACATAGTGAACTTCAATGGTGTCACCCGAATGCAAAGAACCATGCTCGCTCGGACAAACCTTGCCCTCAAATGGTTTCAGCTCAGCAGAACTCAGCTTGCCTGTGTATTTAAAGCCACTCTGGAATCCCTTACCATCACCGTTACCAGCGTATTGAGTAAACTCTCCACCTTTATGCTCAGCATTTTTATGGAAGTGAATATTACATAAGTTCATCGCTGTTGAATCAGGGGCATCCGAGAACAGCCTAGTATTTTTACCTTCTAATGAACCCAAATCTCGTGGAGCTTGCGGTCCAAAACCTTGTCCTTGGGTATTTTCAGAAAGCTTTGCTCTTTGTTCTGCGATAACACCATCTGATACAGACTCATGGTTCGCGTCTGATGCATTTGCATGAGCTGACAACATCACCAATGCGGCACTTAAAAACACACTCTTATTCTTCATTTTTCTTCCCTAGAATATTGATAACTAAACCTAAACCGACTTAACAGCAAACATCTTAATATGCTCATAAGTGAATATAAGGCTTGTCTTTGTAAGATTAGATTTCATTGCTTACTTTGGGATGAGTATTAGAACCCTTGATGCATATAACAAGTCAAACAGGGTAAATTCGGCGAGTCCCTTCCAGAACGAATAATTTCCTATTTACGTTAACCGTCGCCTGACTCAGAGCTCAGATAAGTGAGCACGATTCTTAGGAAGAACGGTGGCCAGATTTAGAAGATCAAAAAAGGCGAACCATCTGGCTCGCCTTCACGTTTCATTCTATCTATTAGGTTGTGGTTCTAAGTTAACGATTTAACCGTTACCGGTGGCAAATATCCCAAACGTCATGACGTTCAATGCATCTGTCACGCCCTCTAGTGATTTAATCACCGTCTTAGTCGGTTTATTATGACGAATAAAATAGCTTCCGATGCCTTTTTCACCGCCACTCTTAGCATCGCTTTCAGTTGTTTCTGTCGCTTCTATTTGAGAAGGCTCCACTGATTCTGGCTCTGCATTGGCGTGAGCTATCGTGTCTTTATTTGAATCAAGGTTAGTGAGTGGTTGATGATTAACGATTGAATCATGGGAAGAATCAACGCTGGTCTCAGCGTTTGTATCCTTTGAAGTCTCGAGATTACTCTCTCCCTCTATACTTTTCGACATAGCGTCTTCGTTGCTCAATGTCTCGTCGTCTAGCTGATGATTACTCGTTGAAGAACAGGCTGTTAAGAAGAACAGGCTAACGATGAATATGAGTAATTTTCTCATCATAATGATAAAGCACGAATTAATAAAACATTGTTTGATTGTATTTTATTTGGCTGACGACATCCAGTGATAAGCGGAGTAAACACGAACAGTCACGGTCTTGAAGAGTAAACAAAAGCGTACGGGTTTAGTGCTTAAGAATAATAATTCGAGAGCTCAATTAGGTTGCCCGCCGCTTATCATCTGAAAGGTGGTGTCAGTTAGGCTTGGGGATTCACACGCTATAAGCTTAATCTTTACTGGAACACAGTTCAGAGATTCGGTCACACATGGCTTGGTTGACTGCGAAGTGGGTGTTGAGGAATGCTAGTTGGGCAAGTGCCGATTCAGCGGTGCGCTCGTAGCCTTGGGTAAAGGTTGGTAGCAATTGGGCAAACTTAGGGAAGCGTGCTTCTAGCCTTCTATCCGACATAAATTCATCAACGAATTCAGGCTCAGACTGTTCAGTTTGATCCACAAGATCGATCAAACGATCGAGTGCGTAAGATTGAACGAACCGACTGCCCGACAGCTTTTCGCCTCGGTTATAACGAGACATACCCACATAAAGATTGGTTAGAGCCTCACCAATGATCCAATCTTGGGAATTAGTGTCTGTCTCCCCTTTTATTGGTGAAACACAACACTGTGTATCAAATTCATGTTGCTGCCAAACAATACGCCCTTCAGCAAACGGAATGTGCGCTAACTCGTGGGGTTCAAACACTGCAAACTCACAAAAGATTCCGTCAGCGTACAGAACTTTATAGCCATCGACGGTATTTCTCACTGCGTAGTCGATTGAGTGAATATCAGATAGCCAATGCAAACTGTCTAAGAAATACTGCTTGTGCCCTGTTTGCACTATTGCGAAAAAATCGACATCTGAATACTGATCAAGTCGTTCTGTTTCAATACCTACTGAGCCCAATCCCAGCAAAGCATGAGCCTTACCCGATGCTTCCAAAGACTCCCCAATCGCATCTAAACGCTGGAGTAATTTTTCTGGTGTGTTTATGTGTCTTATCTGTATCACTTTGTCCGTCTGCATTGCTCAATCCCTATCAAGTTGAATGCCACTCAACCTAACTGATAGTTAGAACATCTAAGAAGCTTAATTTATAAAATGTGTGTTTTGGATAACGATCTGTGCAAGTTATTGTTTGAATTAAGGTGGGATTTAGAGGTGAGAAAGAGTGTGTACAAGCTATAAACAACACTCTTCTATCATGACTTATCTTTTTAGCAGCTCATATTTGCAACAACGTTGACGCCATCCATGCTCACGAAGTTTGCTTTTCTTCCAAGCTCTCGCGTCTGCCGACATGTGAACAGAGACCGTAAAACCCAATTTTGCACTCATGATACCGATCGACATGCCTAGATTACCCGTTGAACCTACCGCAATGCTGTATTGTTGGAAGAAGTTACGAAACTCAGGTTCGAGCAGCTTGCTGTAGTCATCGCTCTCACACAGTAACCCCGCTTCAATCGCAAGCTTCTCGGCATGTGTTAGTACTTCATAAATACCACCACGCGCTTTGATTGAACCTGAAATCGGCAAATGGCTGTCTTTCTTCATCATCAAACGCCCTTTTATTGGCTGCTGATAATGTGCTCCCAATGCTGATTTCATAGATGGAATGTCAACAAGCTCAGACTCGATGATGCCATTGGTCGCTTGAGTTTCAGGAAACGCCTTGGCTAGATAAGGAGCAAACCTTTGCAGCCTCATGCTCGCATCGTGAATATCTTGTTCGCCTAAACCCACATAAAGCAAACCGCGCTCCAGAGTCGTCACATTTGGGTTAAACCAAACCACTTCTTCCAATGCAATCAATTGTTGAAGCAGTGGGAAGTCCGAGATGAGCTTGTCGATATTTAATACAGTCATGGGTGACTTTTCTGGCTAAGCGCGTACTGCGCAGGTTCAATCATTAGTAAACCTATTTAAACGGTATTTGTGTAATCATTCAATGATCTGTAGGCTAGCCTGTCTTCTCATAAGCAAACAGTAGAACAACCTATGAGCGCCTCTCTTCGTAATAGCATTTTCGTGATGTTAGGGATTCTATTCCTAGCACTTAACCTTCGTGGGCCTTTTACGAGCTTGGCTCCTGTGCTTTCTCAGGTTATGGAAGGCCTCAACCTTACGTCATCGGCTGCTGGCTTCTTAACAGCTTTGCCACTGTTAACTTTTGCCTTATTCTCACCATTAGTCACCAAGATATCCCAACGAATTGGTCTAGAGCCTAGCCTGTTATTAGGCTTAGTTCTGATCACTACGGGTATTACACTGCGCTCTGCTGGGTTAACCCCAACCTTGTATATCGGCACGGTGATGATCGGGCTTGGTATCGCGATTGGTAATGTGTTGTTGCCTGTAGTAGTGAAAGTTAGCTTCCCGACACGCATCGCTACTGTGACTTCTCTGTACATCTTTACGATGGGCATCGGGTCGACGTTAGGCTCAAGTTTGATGGTGCCGTTTTCAAATCTAACCTTATTTACGATCACGGGTTGGCAATTAGCGCTGTTAATGAACTTGGTATTTCCAATATTAGCTTTGATGATCTGGTTGCCTAAAATCAGAAAACGCTCATCTTCGGCCAGCAATAACAAGCAACAAGACAAACCTCTGCCGATGAAACAGATGATTAAAAGCGGCGTAGCGTGGCAAGTAACGTTAGCGCTTGGGCTTAACTCATTTACCTTCTACTCTTTGGCTGGCTGGTTGCCACAGATCTTGAACGATCTTGGCTACAGCGAAATCGATGCAGGCTACATTTATGGATTTTTGCAGTTTTCGACTATGGTTCCAGGGCTGCTGTTACTGCCATTCTTAGCCAAAAGTGACAATCAACAATGGCTCATCACTCTGTGTGCATCGAGTGTATTTGTTGGATTGATTGGTCTTCTGTATTTGCCTGAGTTTGCGATCTTTTGGGTGGGACTGTTTGGATTAGCCAACTGCTCGACATTTATTATCGCGCTCTCTTTTGTTGGCTTGCGTACATCGAATAGCAGCCAAGCCGCATCATTGTCGGGTATGGCTCAGGGAATCGGTTATGCGTTGGCAGCCACTGGTCCAACGCTGGTGGGTAAGCTTCATGCTCAGACAGATTCTTGGAGTGTGCCGATTCTGTTGATCGCATCTGTTGCCTTTGCGTGCACGATTTTCGCGGCATTGGCAGCACGAGATAAGAAAGTGAGCGTTTAGGCAAACAGAATGATTATGGTATCGCGACTTTATTTGCTCGCGACTCTATGGCTGACGACGGTTTTGATGTATTCACTTGGCGACAAACCAAATTTGCCTTTAAAGCGCTGACTAAAACGCCCTTCCGATTGGTAACCGCAAGACTGAGCCAACATCGCCACATTCTGCTGTCCGTTTTGCATCAGATAAAGCGCGTGACTCAAGCGAACTTCAGCCAGTACCTCTCGATATTGCATGCCTTCCAGTTTGAGCTTCCGAATCAATGTGGCTCGGCTCATCGCAAAACGCTCCGCCACCGACTCTAATGGATGTTTCTCATCTGGTGAATGTGAAAGGTAATGGCTGAGCTTTTGGCTAAACGAGACGTTGGCACTGACAAACAATAGATGCAACACCCCTTTTTCAGCTAATTGCTGGTACAAGCCCTGCAACCAAAACTGTTGAGTCTCTTTGCTCATGCTCTGTGTATCAAAAGAGAACAGAGCATTGAGTGAGTCTTGTAAGTTTCGATCCACTTTTACTGTAGGCAGTCCCAGATCATTCGACCGTTCCTCACTTAAATCAAGCATCGCCTGAGAAGGTTGGAATTGAAAGCTGAACACTCGCGACAAGAAGCGCCCTTTGTGGGGCATGTTCTCAAAACTTAGTGAAGCTGATGCCTCACAAAACAACAGCTCAGAATGTGAGAGCTCTGCCGCTGAATCTTTCCAAAACAGGCGCTTACTGCCTGTAATAATCTGAATGATACTAGGGGATAGAATCCTCACATTACGCAGTTTTTGTAACTGCTCTGCACGAAAGATCGTCACTTGATATTGATGATTCATCTCATCCCCTTGTTTACTTATTATGTACGTGTATAAGCTTTAACGTACATAAGCTATTAACGTGTATAAGTTGCGGTCAGTTTAGCTTTGTCTAAAGCCATGCTGTTCAACGTGAATCCAACCACAGCCGACGGCGTATTTTCGTCGAGGTTAAGTTTGTCCGTTGGTAATGCCCAAACCGTGAACTGGTAACGGTGCATACCATCTTTTTCTGGAGGACAAACGCCACCGTAGCCAACTGTACCGTAATCAATGCGACCTTCTTTGCCACCGACTTTAGAGATGTCGACACCGCGAGGTAGCTCGTTCACAGTTGCAGGGATATCAAACGCAACCCAATGCCAGAAGCCACTTTCAGTCGGTGCATCTGGATCATAAGCTGTGATAGCAAAGCTTTTGGTACCTGCTGGTGCATCTTTCCACATCAATTGTGGTGATTGATTATCGCCGTCACAACCCCAACTAGAGTATTCAAAAGTCTTTGCCATTGGGTGACCTTCTTGAATATCGTTGCTGGTTAATTCGAACGCATGAGCAGAGCCTGTAGCCAAAATACTGATTGCCAATACTGATTTGATGATGAGTTTCATGATGGTTCCTCTTATTAGGTATGAGCCCAGTATAGTCCCCTCATTTCGCCCAATAATGACAGTAAGTACACAATTATCTATTTTATTTCAAATAAATGATACTTACTGTATTTGTACTTTATTATTTAAAAGCATGACCCACTCGACAATTTGTTGTTAAAAGAACACTTGTTGACATTCAGGTTACAAATCGCGCCCAAAACTCTTTAGACTCGCCCCACGACTTTTAACGAGAATGATTGGATGCGCAGGTTTACATTAGCTCTTTGCTTGATCTTTTGGCTCCCAACCCTAGTCAATGCCCAAAGTTTGCAAGATAAGTGGCAAACTCTGTATCAACTGAGCTGGCAATCATCCCCACTCTTAGTATCTCAACAAGAGTTGGCTCAGTATCCGAAAGTTCTGCTCCATGAAAATAGCCGCTATCCTGATTTCAACCAATTCAGTTGGGACGACATCGCAGCGTTAGCGTCAATACAAGATCACTGCCAAGCGATTGAAAGCAGTAACCCTTCATTACATGAAGCCATCGAGTTCGAGCTCGCTCTGTGTCAGCAACAAACATTGGATTCGATTTGGTTTGCAGCACACTCCAAACGTCACCCTGCCGGTGGCAGCTTTGCTGGTCGTTATTTAGCCGCTTACCCAGATGTGACCGAGCAGATACGCCCATTTTTGAGTCTTACCAACCCTCAGCACCCTTTATATAACAAACTAGAAAGCCTAAGTGCACAAGGCAGAGAAGCACTGCTCAATGGATACCGCGCTTGGCAACAAGATGATGTGCTTTGGTTAAGTGGCGAACAAGGCTGGAAAGCTATTCCCTTAGATGTTTGGCAACCTATCGCAGAGCAACAAGAGGTATCTTTGGCAGGTGAAACCTGTACTTTTCGTTACAGTAACGTGTGCTTAAACGAGCCTAGCAATGACAATCTGATCATGAAAACGTTGATCTTTACATTGCTGCTAACGTTGCTTTCCGGGCTCGCTAGAGTCTTATACCTAAGAACAAAACAACGAAAAGAGAGGCAGTTCGTTTTACAGCTTCTTACTCATGAACTGCGCACGCCTATTACTAGCCTAGGCTTAACCGTCGAAATGTTTAGAAATCGCTACGATGACTTTTCTGATGATACTCAAAGTGCGGTTTGGCGTTTAATATCTGACTATCAAAGGCTTTCTCAGCTCACCGAAAACAGCAAAGTGTACCTAAGTTCGGATCAGTCAGAGCCTTTGTTGAAGCAAAACGCTTCATTAGAAGAGTGGCTCGATCATGTCTGTGAAAAGCACAATATTTCTTATCAATGTGAAGCGCGTGAAGTTGAACTGAACCTTCCCTATTACTGGCTAACCATCTGCTTGGATAATCTAATCAAGAATGCCAAACAACATGGTAAAGGTGAGGTTTTGGTAAAGGTCGAACTCGGTGACAAGCTGACGATTGAGGTACAAGACGAGGGGCACTTCCCTTCACCGATACAACGGCTCATGTCTGGTGTCACGCCAAGTGAAACGCACGAACTGGATAACATGGGCATTGGCCTGACTATTGTCGAGCACTTGATGAAGCAAGCGAATGGCCGTCTCATTATTCTTCGTAACCCAACCCGATGTATTTTGGAAATTGCTTATGAACACCCTACTGCTGATTGAAGACGACCAACTGCTTGGACAAGGCCTCGTCAGCATCTTTGAATCCAATGGTTACCAATGCCTTTGGGCGAAGGATTCAGAGAATGCCAGTAAGAAATGGTTTCGAGCCGATCTTGTGATACTGGATCGACAGCTTGAAGATGGGGACAGCTTGCAACACCTTCCAAACTGGTTGCTCCTCAAAGCGCTGCCTGTGATTGTGTTGACCGCTAAAGTAGAAGTTCAACAACGTGTTGAAGGTTTAATGGCGGGTGCCAAAGACTATGTGACTAAACCATTTTCGAACGACGAATTACTCGCTCGAGTCATTACCCAGCTACGTCCGTTAGGTGTGAGCCTCTTAACTTACGCAAATATCCAAATCAACTTGTCGGAACGGATCGCTTATCTGGATGAAAGCCCTGTAACACTAAAACCTAAAGAGTTTCAGCTATTGGTACTGTTTGTTCAGAACCAAAGTCGTGTGTTTCACCGAGATGAATTACTCAATAAGATTTGGGGATATCAGGCTTTTCCTAGTACCCGAACTATTGATAATCACATACTGCGCTTACGCCAGAAGCTGCCAACATTGAATATAGAAACACATCGTGGCGTTGATTACCGCTTGGCCGGGGAATCATAATGAAAGTTACTTCGTTAACCGCACTGATCTACACATTGCCGCTCGCAAGTCATGCGGCATGGTTTACCGACACGCCATTGCAGCACACCTATCAATCTCTACTTGATGACCAACCTCAAGTTGCGTGGCAAGAGCTGCAAATCGCACTCGATCACAAATCACTCGATAGTGAGCTTTGGCTGCCAGTCAAACAAGAGATCCTGAGCCAGACTCAATGTGGAACCTTACTCAAACAAAGTGCTGAGCCAAAACACCACATCCAAGTCAGCTTCATTCGACGCTATGGCCTGTCGTCGCACGGTTATCAAATCAAAGTCTCTGCCGAGCAACTCAGCAAAGGCTCAGAAACTCAAACTCTTTCTTTGGTATCGCCTAAAGGTAAAGTCCTTCTCGATGGACAACTCGCTTCCAATAATGAGTATCAAGAGATTGAAACCAATGAAATGTTCATCAAACCCGAATCTGGTGTTTATCAACTAAAGATAGGTTCAAATCACTACCCTATTATTGTCGCTTTAAATAACAGTAATCGATGGCTGACGCTCGAAAGTAAACTCAGCGAACCACATATCGTGCTCTCGCCTCCAAAGGTGATCGACAACTGCCCCGACGCTAACGTGAGTTGGCAATGGTTTGATGAAAACTACAACCTGCTGGGTTACAAAGTGCCAATCAAAACAGCGCAAGCACCCGTTCCCACAGAAAGTCCACTTGGAACCAAAGCCAAGCACTTGAGTGCTTCGGTTGAAATGTTTGAATACCAAGGCGCTATTGAAGTCCAATATGTGCAGCGCGTCGCCGTGCCTTTCTAATGGAAAACCACTAAAGCCAAACAGAAAATAGAGACATATAGGTGACAAAGCACTAGCGCTACTTAGGTGTAATAACCGTAGTTACCCTTTACGGAATCTAAATATGCTCAGCGTACGTCACCCACTCAATCTTTCTAATTTTGCCATTGTGGCTTTAACAACAGCTTGTCTGTTTTCATCCAACGCACAAGCGAGCCAAATAACGCTCACCAGTAACAACAATACCGTCGCTACCTCATCGAATACTTTAGAGGTCGATTGGAACGGCTTAAGCGTTAACAGTGCTGCTCTCACCGTTGATAGCCAACCACAGAAAGCGACCAATCTGGTCATTGGCTTTTCCGATAAAGCTGACTCAGCAAAAATCGCCACTTGGACCTTAGTACCCAGTGGAATAAACGTTAAGGCAGAGCTTAATCAAGACCAGCTCACTTTTCAGTTCAGCTTACCTTCAAATATACAGGTGAAACGAAACAAACCCATCGAATTGGCGTGGTTTGATCTTGCCGAACAACAAACTCAGACACTATTTCTTCCGTTTAGTGAAGGTATGCGCGTGCCTACTGACAACAAGCTTTGGGCAAGTTATCTCGTCGGTAACCATTCTGGAAGTAACACTACTCAAGACTTGAAGATGCCTTTTTGGACAGTACAGCACAACAATCATTTCATTAGCTATCAAATGGTTAATGCAACCAACAATCAACTGCTCTTTTCAGATGCATCCTCTAATGCTTCCTCAAATACAAAAACCAAAATTGATATGAAGGCAGCACACCAATTTACGATGCTCAATCAGTCACAACCTTTTCTTGTTCGTATCACCCTCGGAGACTCGTGGTTAGATGGTGCCAAACAATACCGAGATTGGCGCATCAATAATGACCAGTCTGAAACGCTTGTAGCAAAGCAAAAGCGCAATCCAGATGTGACTAAGTTGATCGGCGCGAGCCACGTTTACCTATTTGGCAAAGACCCATTAAGCATCCAAGATGTGAGTGACTGGTGGGGATTGAAAACATGGTATCTAGAGGGCTCTAAACTCAATGTTTCTGCGGAAGCGAAAAGAGAGCTATCGTCACTCTCCAAGGGGAAAGATTGGTTCAGTCAGTACCACAAACAACTATTGTTGGACTCTATTAGCCAGTCATTGCAGGTGTTATATCCTGTTGGTAATCCGACACTCGAAGACAACACGATTAAAGCGCAATATAAAGCAGCACAGGATAAGAAGAACTGGTTGCTAGAGCACGCTTCCCCTTACCTAAACTCGTCAGAGACTTGGGGACAAGCGCTGTCTTCAGACATGGTCGCTAATCTAAATAAGGCAGGCTTAAACAAACTGTGGCTTGGATTCGATAATTGGATGCCAGAATTCTATCAACCTAACGCTGTGGGCCTGGCAAAACAGTCCGGATATCTGGTCGGTACTTACGATTCCTACAACACCGCAATTCCTGCGAAGCTCAATGACAACTGGCTAACCGCTCAATTACCAGAGCCGATGCGTCAAAGTTGTGCGATTGAACTAGCGGATGGGAGTTTGAAAAAAGGATTTCGTGGAAACGGCTTTTACTTAAACCCGAACTGCCATTTAGAATACGTAAAACAGCGTGCTCAAGACATTATGAGATTCGGCAACTTCAACAGCTTGTTCTTAGATGTTGATGCAACCGCCATGGCACGTGAAGATTACCGCGTCTCTATAGACAGTAATGGCAATACAAACGACGAATCAGACATGCTTTCTGCGTTCAACAACCGAATGAAGTGGCTTAGCGAGCAACCTTCGTTAGTATTAGGCTCTGAAGACGGCAACAGCCTAACAACAAAAGGCATCGCGTTTGCACACGGCTTAGAAACGGTTGGTTTTGGATGGACAGACAAAGACATGAAAGAGAACCGCCAATCTCCCTATTACTTAGGTCGTTGGTACCCAGACCACAAGCCTGACTTCTTCTTTAAGCCGGCCGAGGTTAAAGAGCCCTACAAGTCGCTACTATTTTCGCCACAATATCGAATTCCACTTTACCAAGCCGTTTTCCATGATGAAGTAATCAATACGCACCATTGGCATTCAGACAGCCTTAAGTTCACTAATGTACAAGCAGAACGTGACTTAACCGCCATGCTGTACAACACACCACCGATGGTTCACTTGACCAGAGATGAAGCTTTATCAAGTTCAAGCCAGAGAATCAAAGCACTCAAACACTATCAAGATGGCTTTGAACCAATGCACGAACAGTTATGGGATAAACAGTTAGTCGATTCCAAATGGTTAGATAAGAGCGGCGATGTTCAACAAACTGAGTTCAGTGACGGGAGTAAGATCATTGCCAATTTTTCAGATCAAACCTTTCATCAGAGAGGCCTTAAAGTCTCGCCGAGCGCTATAAAAGCCGTATTGAGCAACGGACAAACGTTAGAGTGGAAATCAGAGCCTAACTAGTTTGAACGTGCCGTTTTTAAGCCTCACCTTATTCACTATTACGGGTTAGCAGGTAGTGTTGTTAACGAGCAAAAATCCACACCTTTGACACTCAGGTACCAATCCCAATCGACACCTAATTCTCTCTATTTTTGTACAAGAAAATTGGGTGCCGACCACAATTTCAAACACAGATGTTTTCACATAAATCTCAAAAGTGATATCAATGCTTATATTGAATGATAATAATACAAAAGAGATATTTTTGATGAAAAAGACCCTACTCACTTGCTGTGCCCTTCTTGCCTTTTCTTCTTCGGCAATCGCTAATGTTCAGTTTTCGAATCCAGAAGGAGCTTTAGGCGAACCTTCTAATTACTCTCAATACCAAAATGTTTTGTCAGTTTCTGAACTTCAAATTTCAGATCCAAACGGAAAGAAAGGCAACAAAGACTATTTTGCGCTCGATAATAACTACGACGGCATTGTGAACAACAACTTCTATGTCGACAAAGAAAGTGAAGCGCTAGTCTTTACCATGAAGAATGACCACCTGCGCAACGAGCTACGCGTTCAGGAAAACTTCCGCACAGACTTAACAAATGAAACATACACATTAAGTTCGGAGGTGGAGATCATAAAACCTGAAGAGTCGATGAAGAACTCAGACTCTAAGCAAGACGAGATTACATTCCTACAAGTACATAACAAAGGCTTAGATGATCTTGGTACTCACAATGTCCCTCACCCTTTGCTTCGTGTTGTATGGAAACGTGACAATAATGGTATTGAAGGGCATTTCTGGGCAATCATTAAAAACAACGCTGTAATTTGTAAAGGATCGTTCGGCAAGAAAAACCAAGACAAGGAAATGTGCAAATCAGACGTAGCATATTCTCAGTATGATTTAGGCAAAGCACCACAAGGCAAACCAACAGCATTTGATTTAATCGTGGGTGATAAGAAACTTATTGTTGACGTAAACGGTGAACGTAAAGTTGAGCAGGATATTGACTACTGGCGTCACCTATTAAGCTACTTCAAAGCTGGCGTATACAACCAATTTACGAATGGACAAAGTGAAGCTCACTTCTACAAGCTAGAGTACACAGAGAAAAAGAGCTAGTTCGATACTTAGCCTACAACTACATTAGCAATCAGAAAAAAACGAACTTGTTAACAAGTTCGTTTTTCTCTTTTCAATGTTATTGGTCATTGTCAATGAATTACAACTAATCAACAGTTAGGCAGCCGATTCCTTCTGTTGCTCCCAATACAATATGCCTTTATTTCGTTATTTGATTGGCTCTATTTTGAAAAGCAGTCAGTAGATAGTCGATAAAGACCTTCTTACGTTTCGGCATCAACTGCCTGTCTGCATACACTAGGCTTACTGAAACTTCCGGCATCTCATATTCAGGTAGCAAACGAATCAACTTGCCTGTCTTGAAGTGCTCACGACAAATGAATTCAGGAAGCACCGCCAAGCCGAGCCCATCTACACAAGCTGTTAGGCATGCCGTGATGGTATTCACCCGTAACTGACACGGCAGATCGATCAAAATCGACTCACCGCCTTCTAATTGTAAATGCCACTTGGGTAGACGCGCGGCCTTGTTCACCACCTCAATCATTCTGAATGGCGGTTCAAGATCATCGGGTGAAGAGACGTCATCGAACTGCTCTAAATACTCAGGGCTGGCTGCCAATACACGCTTTGATGTTGTGAGGTAGCGAGAAACCAAGCTCGAGTCCACTAGCTCACCAATTTGTGCGTAAAGATCGATCCCCTCCGCAATGATGTCGACTTCTCGATTCGACAGTTCTAAGTTCAAAGTCACGTTTGGGTGCTCTTTTAGGAAGCTGTGGATGTATTTAGCTAATACTTGATGCCCCAATTCGACAGGCAACACAACATTTAACTGCCCTCGGATCAAATCCTGATTGGCTGAAACCTCTAGCTCAGCTTGGTTCATGATCTCTTGCATCTGCATGCTCGACTGATAAAAGCGCTCACCCTCTGGCGTTAAGACTAAACTTCGTGTCGAACGAGTGATCAACCTCACACCTAGATGCTGTTCCAGCTCGTCTAGCTTTCGGCTGACGGTCGACTTGGTCATGTTCAATGCTTCAGCTGCGTGCGTGAAACTCCCACAATCAACAACTTGTGTAAAAACAGTCACAGCATTTAAGTCCATCGTACTTCTCCCAAAGCGCCATTAGTTAGATTTTTGCAACAGTGTTTCCCTTTTTTCCTATCTTATCAATCAATCGAATTCATTTACAATTCGTTACATCTAAATAAAAACAAAATGAGAAAGAAAAAATGACAGAGAACAACAACGCTTCGCAAACAGTAAGCACAAAAAAACGTAAAAAAGCTCCGCTTATTGCTACTGCGATCATGCTGTCATTGGGTTTAGCCGGTGCTGGATACTGGTACGGCTATGGCCAGTACTTTGAATCTACCGACAATGCCTACCTACAAGGCGACATCACGAATATTAGCCCTAAGGTCTCTGGCTATATTGTTAAGTCTTATGTGAGTGATAACCAATCGGTTAAAGAAGGTGATTTGCTGGTTCAAATCGATGACCGTGATTACCAGTCAGCACTCGCTCAAGCAAACGCCCATTTAAGCGTCGTGCAATCAGACGTCAAAAATCTAGTGGCACAACAAACGTTACAACGTAGCAAGATCAATCAAGCAGAAAGCCGCGTTGATTCTGCACAAGCTGAATACGAACGCGCGATTCAACAAGTGGTACGTTCTCGTAGCTTACTAAAGCGTAACTACGCGTCTCAAGATGAAGTCGATAGCATGGTTGCACAACAAAAAGTAACTCAGGCAGATTTAGAAGAAGCAAAAGCAAACCTCGTTGCAACCAATGACCAATTAACCGTTATCGCTAGTGAGATTGAGCAAGCAAATGCATCCGTGACCGAAGCTCAAGCCCAGAGAGATCAAGCACAGCTTAACCTTGATTACACCAAAATTTACGCGCCAGCAGATGGCGTGATTGGTAAACGCAGCGTACGTGAAGGCTTGCTGATTCAAGCAGGCGCACCACTGATGAGCTTGGTACCAAACAACCAAGTGTGGATTGAAGCCAACTTCAAAGAGACACAGCTAAGTGGTATTCACAAAGGTCAGACGGTTGAAGTAGAGCTGGATGCGTTCCCGGGGCAGCCTCTTGAAGGTGTGGTAGACAGTTTCTCCCCTGCGACTGGCGCTAAATTTGCGCTCCTACCACCAGAAAACGCGACCGGTAACTTCACTAAAATCGTTCAACGTGTACCGGTTAAAATTACTATTCCAGATCAGCAAGAGTTGAAAGGTCGACTGCTTCCTGGTTTGTCTGTGGTAGCGACCATCGATAAACGAGGCTAGACCATGAGTAACGCTGGTGTTGTCACCCAAACAAATGATGATGACGAGGTTTCGAGACGCCATTGGATCGCCCTATTTGGCGGCTTGATTGGCGCGTTTATGGCGATCTTGGATATTCAGATCACCAACTCGTCTCTCAAAGATATTCAAGGTGCGCTATCAGCCACCTTGGATGAAAGCTCGTGGATCTCTACGTCTTACCTAGTCGCAGAGATGATCGCTATCCCACTCAGTGGTTGGCTTTCTAAAGCGCTCGGTAAACGCCGTTATATCACGTGGACGACAGCCATTTTCACCATTTCATCTTTGTTGTGTTCGTTCTCTTGGAACATGACCTCGATGATCGTTTTCCGCGCGATGCAAGGCTTCAGTGGTGGTGCTCTAATCCCGCTTGCTTTCTCGCTGGTGATTCAGTTATTGCCGGTCAACAAGCGTGCTGTGGGTATGGCACTGTTTGGTGTAACCGCGACCTTTGCTCCATCGATTGGCCCTACCTTTGGTGGCTGGCTGACGGAGAACTTCTCGTGGCACTATATTTTCTACATCAATATTCCGCCAGCTTTGCTTGTGATCACCATGATCCGATATGGCTTGGACGATGAAAAGCTCGACCTTGGCACGCTGAAAAAAGCCGATTGGTTTGGTATCGCCACCATGGCATTAGGGCTAGGTTGTTTGGAAGTGGTGTTAGAAGAAGGTAACCGTGAAGAGTGGTTCAGTTCGAGCTTTATTATTGGCTTGAGTATCGTGTCGGCGGTGAGTTTGGTTTACTTCGTGATAAACGAACTCCAACACAAGAAGCCATTGGTTAACCTGCGGCTATTGCGGGATGGGCAATTTGCGATGTCTTGTATCGCCTATTTGATTCTAGGAATGGCATTGCTCGGCTCTATCTATGTTCTACCGATGTATCTCACTCAAATTCAGCAATATAACGCGATGGAAATTGGTGAAGTGCTAATGTGGATGGGTTTCCCACAGCTTCTGATATTCCCAATTGTGCCAAAGCTAACACAGATCATTAAGCCTAAGTACTTGGTTACCTTTGGCTTCGCGATGTTCGGTTTTAGTTGTTACGTAAATACACACATGACAATCGATTTTGGCGGGCAACAGCTGATTTTATCTATGGTTCTGCGTGCTATTGGTAGTCCGTTCATCATGGTTCCGCTGTCTTTGGTTGCCATGAAGAACATCAGCAAAATGGACACGCCAGACGCATCAACGTTAACCAACGTAATGCGGAACTTAGGGGGCGCTTTCAGCATCGCGATTATCGCTACGCTATTGGATAACAAAACCCGTGAGCACTTAGCACACATCAAGGAGTCGCTACCTTCAGTGAGTCAACTTGGTTGGCAGACGCTTCAGCAACAACAAGCGTTTTTCATTCAGTCAGGAAGTGATGCCGCAACTGCGATGCAACAAGCACAAGCAAGTTTGCTCGGCACAATGCAACGTGACGCAGCCATCATGGCTTACAACGATGTGTTCTTAATGATGACGGCGTTCTTGGCTCTAGCGGCAGTATTGATTCTAAACATGCGTGATTAACGCTAGAGTTTCGGTAAATAAAACTTCAAGCAAAGAACAACATTTCGAATAAAAACTCGAACAATAAAACAGAGAGGTGAGCTTATCGGCTTGCCTCTTTTTTATTTCTAAAACACGTATAACCCCACTAAAATCAGGTAAAAGTCACCTGCGTTTGAAGGCTTTCATAAATGTTATCTAATACTCTTTAATTACCAATAGTTTATTGAGTGTTTGTATGTGATATAGGCACCTTGACAATGTGCAACTTGACACCTAAATTAAAAAATAACATTTGGTATTAAGGAAAATGGATTTGACCTTACCAACAGACCTTCGAATTTTGATCGTCGACGACTCTAAAAGCGCAACAATACTTATTAAGCAGCAACTGGCTAGTTTGGGAGTTTCGCGCGACTGTATTTTTATTGCGACCGACTATCGAAAAGCCATTAAAGCGGTCGAGACACACTCTTTTCATGTACTCCTCATTGACTACCACTTAGAACAGTCTTTTACTGGCTTTGAGCTGTTGGGCATTCTGTATCGAAACCGCCTCATCGATCATACTGTGGCGACAATCTTGCTCTCTGGGGATATGCGTCAGGAAACAGTATTAACCGCCCTTTCAGGTGAAGCACACCACTTCGTTTCTAAACCGATTAATACTCAAACGTTGAGTAAAAAGATCCAAAGTGCCGTGTCCGTTTCAAAGAAACTCACCCAACTGAATGATTTGTATCCCATTGCCAGTCAAGAGAGATTAGCTCAAGCTTTGGCGATCTCCCCTAATGGTACTAGCGTTCAGTTCGAAGCGACATTGATTGAACATTTAATTGCAGGTAAGAAATGGCAGTTACTCTCTAGCGTCATTAACAACTCCAAAACCAACATGCACCCAACCAAATTGGTGGCTGAGGCGCTGATTCTCGACAGCTTAGGCAAGCCAAATTTAGCCATAGATAAGCTCCACAATTTTCTAATAGCACAGCCACTCTCATTGAGCGTGATTGACTGCTTAAGCTGTATCTATGAAAAACATAAAATGCTGCTGCCTGCTCTTAAATTAGCGATTCGTGCATTTGAGATGACTCCCAGCATCAGCCATCGTGCAATCAGGGCCATCGACTTAGCTGAGAACGCAGATAACACACATATGATCATAAAGTTAGGTGAGATGTATGCAACCCACATTTCAGCTGCTGACATTGATGTCATCCATTCCATTGGTGCGCACTTTAATTCCTTAAAAGCAACGTATCAGCGCGAGACGCAACTAAAGTACAAACGTATTTTGCTTGAGCACGCCAACCAATTCACCGAGTTGGTAAACCTGAAACTTCCGGTAAAACAACAGCAGCAAGTCTTGGCCAGCCTTGCCCTATTTCAGAGCAGCATATTGCTCATCGAAAATAGCCCTCAGATTGCCCACAAAAAAGTGATTAGAGCTTCGACACTGTTAGCGAACAATTTCCACAGCCAACCGACTTATTTGCTCACTCAGTTATTACCCATGCTCGCCCACTTTGGTGAGTACTCTCTTTATCATTTAACAGTGGAATGTCTCAAATCTCGTGGAGAAGCCATAAATCACCAACTTGAGTCCAAAAATGTCGACCCTTCAACGTGTATAAACATTGAAAATTTGGGTTCGATCCAAGAAATAAAGGACTACATTCACAGTTACCCATATTCAGTTGCCGCCAAACTTGACTATATATACGCCGTCAATAAAGCTCATATAGATGAGAAACTTAGCGACGACTATCTAGAAGAAATCTTACAGTTAGAACTTCCTCCAAAATGGAATCAATGGATTAGTGATTCATCAAGGTATGGTTTTTCCACTAAGCCGCCTAGCCCATTTTCAACATTCAGCCGACAGGAGTCCACATGCTAGACTTTGATGCTTTAAACGCCTATTTAGACAATGACAGAGACGTCATTTACGCCGTTTTGTCTACATATCAAGAAGACCATGGCAATTCGCTACAAGAGATCGAAGAGTTGGTTCAACAACAAGATTGGGGCAAGCTTCATTTTACCGTGCACACCTTAAAAGGCATTTTAGCCAGCTTTGGTGAAGAAACGGCCACAGTTGCATTGGAAAGAGTAGAACAAAACACACTCAATAAGCTTGCGCCGCAAGATGATGATCTTTCGGTTATCTACAGCGAAATGAAGATCATTAATCAGCAAATCGATGAGGTTCTTAGCACTTATTAGTCGATAGAATTAAAACGTGCATGGCGATACTTAACAGCCGACACAGCTAAAAGAGTTGAGGTGCTTGGAAACATTGAACCTCGACTCTTAACATTTTTCTCATCATTTCTCCTCTCAATTATAGTTCTAACCCACACCTATAAATTCACGTCATTTATCTAGATAAACCGATGTATAACACATGCTTTATAAACTATCCGTCTTAATGTTTTAAACGAAAAACCAACACACTTGATGAGATGCAAAATAGTTAAATATTTGTAGATCTTTTTGTGACATAAACATACGAAATTGCATTTTATTTATTGGTAAAGAAGAAATTGTTATCTACACTCTAATGAAACCAAGCGTTAATCACTTGGTGGCATAATAAAAAAACTAAAACGTTCAGTCGGCTAGATAAGGACAAGGAAATGAACAACGATAGTTTTGCTGCGTTTCAGGGGCTCACGGATGAAACACCCATTACCGAATCATTTTCTACCAGTGCAGACCCTTATGCTCATTATCTGAAAGATATTGTTGGCATTGATCTGCTGTCGCGTGAAGATGAGGTGTATTACGCAAAATTGAATCGCGCGGGTGATAAAAAAGCGCGTGATGTCATGATCGAATCAAACCTGCGCCTTGTTGTGAAAATCGCAAAGAGTTACCTAAAACGTAAAGGCAATAATTTCACCCTGCTCGACCTGATCGAGGAAGGCAACATTGGCTTGATTAAGGCCATCGACAAATACGATCCAGAACCAGGCTATCGTTTTTCAACCTATGCTGTTTGGTGGATCCGCGAAAACATTGAAGCCGCACTCATGAACACGGGTCGAACCGTTCGATTGCCAGCCCACGTGTGTAAAGAAATAAACAGCCTCGCCTCAAAAAAGCTCGATGCAAGCAAAAAAATGAGTAAAGAGGTTTCAATTTCTGAGCTATCAGACAGTTCAGGTGTAAAGGCCGAACGCGTCGATCAACTGGTGGCGTTAAGCGGGTTTATTGACGTGACGACAACGGTTGGAACTAGCCATGCGCCTATGGTGCTTGATCAATGCGAAAGTGAATATATCCCAGACCCTCAACAAGATTGTGAGGATCAATCCTTTACCCAAGCTCTAGAACAAATCATCTATACACTTCCTCCAAAATTACAAAAGGTGCTCATCCACCGTTTTGGTTTCTTTGATAACAAGGTGAAAACGCTGTCTGAGGTCGGACAAATGTTGGATGTGAATGTTTCTAATGAACGTGTTAGACAAATGCAGAAAGAAGCGGTCGAAAGAATTCAAAAACGACTCAAATTTGATGGTTGGGTGTAAGTCGTAACCCAGTTGAGAATTAGTTGAAAATAACGTTAAGCCAAAACAAAGACCTTTAGGGTGAGCCTCCAAGCTTGCCCTTTTTGTTTGCTGATTCGTTAGAAAAATAAAAAGATCGTAAGCACACGAACCCTAAGTCGCTAATCCCTAATGCCTAATGAAAAATGACAAATGCCACACCATTAACTTACCTTAAAGAAGTGACTCGCTCACTGCGCAAAATGAGATAATTGATATAAGTGGTTTCAAGACAATCTTGTTCCCACACTGATAAAATCCGTTTAGCCGCAAAATAATAATCTTTGTTTCTCAACAACATCCCAACGGTGCGGCTAAGCTTTTCAAATCGAACGTGATCGCTCGCAGAGATGTAGTCATCGTCACTTTCAATAATGGGCGCTAAACCATCAGCAAACCAATTATTCAATATTTCTCGCATCTCTAATTCAGACTCAGGCACATCCACACTCGACAACTCTCGATGTTGAGGCGGTGGCACTATGTACTTCGACGCTTGCGGTGAACTAACATAACGATACATGTCGTCCCTCCTGTCTAACGGACCCTTCTAATAATTAAGGACATATTTACCTGTTCTCAAGTTTATTTAGCGAAACAAAAAAATAAATAAAAAAAAGCCATGTATCAATAACTCTACATGGCTTTAATGAGGGCAACTTTACGCTGCCCTATCTACTTGTCGGTTTAGACTAAATGTCGGTTCAGACTAAAACCAAGCCCTCTCGATTAAATCGAGCTTTGGTCGAAGTCGTTGCCTTGATCGGTTCCAGTTTGAGAATCTGAATCAAAGCTTCCAGAGTCATCCGTGAAGTCAACACCTTGATCTTGACCACCTGAACTTGTCCAGTCGCTGCCTCCAGATTCCATACCCGCCATGTCTGGTTGCTGCTCTTGAGTAGAACCTTGCATGGTGTATTGATCATCGACCTCAACCTCAACAGAACCGCTAGCACCGTCTATTGAACTACCCAATTCGTCGTAACCTTGGAATTGGATCTCGCTAGTACCTTCATAACCTTCTGGAAGTTCAACGGATACAGGCTGCTCTAGGTTGCCACTGATTGTGAAGCTACCATCACCGTTATCCAGTGCGTTGTTCACAGTAGCGCCCTCAGGTAAGCCAGACATATCAGCGTAATCAACCGATTCGTTACCACTCACCTCATCTGGAATCGAGATAGAGATGGTATCGCCCGGTGCCGCGGTTACATCTGCTGTGCTGCCTTCAGCTTCAGCATCTTGAGCTTGGTCATCAGCTTGTTGAGCCACATCTACTTGTTGCTCTTCTGTTGCTTGAGCAGCTTGTACTTGTGGTTCATCACTTTGTACTGAATCATCTTCAACTTGGATGCTTAAGCTGTGACTTGATACTTCACCGCCGTCGTTAACTTCAACATTCATCGCTAAATTGCCATCGAAGTCTTCGTTCGGCCAGTAAGTCCACTCACCTTCACCAGATTGAGCAAAGAAGCCAGCATCGTTCGCGTCTGCAACATCAACAACCTGTGCAGAATCACTCACGCCCAACTCATCCACCAGCTGTGCATCCGTGATAGTTAGTGAACCATCATCAGCTAAGGTATAACCTTCGCTCGCCGCTGTTTCATCGCCACTTTGGATATCCACATTGAAGAAGCTTTCGATGCGATTTTCGCCATCGGTCGCGATAAACCCAACTTGAACATCGCCGGTGTAGTCTTCAGCAGGAGTGAATTGATAGTTACCTTGGTTATCGCTCTCAATTACGCCCTGACCTTCCATCAAGCTTACTGACTCAATGCTCAAGCTATCGCCTTCTGCATCGCTCAGATTCGCTAACATGTCTTCATCAGTGAACGACAAGGTTGCATCCGCTGCGATTTCCGTCGTTGTGATGCTGTTAACTTCTGGTGCTGCATTCTCTTGCGAGTCGCCTTCTTTCACGACCACGCCAGTTTGCTCATCATGAAGCACGCCATCTTTATCAACCACGTAAGCTATATCTGCTTCGCCAGTGAAGCCTGGTGCTGGTGTGAAGGTCCAAGTGCCATCGCCATTATCGACAATCTCACCTTGGCTGCGGTCGGCAAGATGAACCAGTTTCACTTCATCATCACTGTCAGCATCCACATTCTCAGCCAAACCGATTAGGTCGTCCGCCGTTAGGATGATGGAATCACCCGCTACGGTTTCGAAATCACCAGAATCGATGCCATCTTCAAACGCTTCCGGCTCATCTCCGTAATCAACCGTTGTTGCGCTAACCGTTACGAAGAACTCACCATGGAAGTCTTCAGGAGGCGTCATTTGAATGTTTGAGATATCCCAGTCGAACAGGTCGATGTATTGACCCGGCTCGGTGATCATCACGGTATTCACACCATCTGTTACCTCGAATCCAACAGGGAAACCTGTCATCACCAAGTTACTTAGTGTTTCTGAATCATCGACTAGGCCAACGTTCAGTCCCAAGTGACCCGTTTCATCTTCGCCGAAGACTAATGGACCGTCATGGTCAGTTGAAATAACCGCGCCATCTGCGACAGGACGTACGTACACAGGAACATCGAGAACCGTTTCGAACTCACCGTCACTCACGACAACTTGTAGGTCAGAAACACCCGCAAAGTCGCCTGTTGGTGTGAATGTCCAAGTACCATCACCGTTGTCTGTAACTTCTCCGCCATCTTCACCGTCTGCGGTGATAATGCGAGAAACAACAAGGTCTGCGGTATCAATGTCACCGAACAAGTTCATCAAGTCGCCAGCATCGAAGGTGAACGCGCCATCTTCGTTGGTGGTCATCATTGCGTTGCCGACGTTGAATGGTGCGTCGTTAACCGGAATGACATCCACATTCAGCGAGCCATCAACCACTTCTTCACCGTCAGTCGCTTGATAACCGAGTTCTACTAAGCCATTGAAGTCTTGAGTAGTCACTAAGTGATACATGCCGTCTGGTTGCTGAGTTAAGGTCGCGTTCGCTGGAGCTCGAACTGTGATGCTCTCAATGCTGATCTCGTCGCCATCAAGGTCTGTCACTTGACCCGCGATGTATGCAGGGTCAATCACCATGACCACATCTTCTTCGCCTTGCATCTCAATCATTGGTGCTTCAGGTGCATCATTCACTGGCGTGACATCGATGTTGCCGTCGACTGAAATTGTCTCTTGGCCATCGCTAACGTTAAACGTCATTGGCACATCGCCATTGAAGTTTTCGTTTGGTGTAAATGACCAAGTACCATCTTCGTTATCTAGCAACTCACCCAAGCTAGGGTCGATTTGTAGACCAGAAGCCGACAGCTCGTCTGCGGTGTTATCGATGTCGGTAGCTTGAGCTAACAACATGTCTTGTGTGATAAGAATGGTGCTGTCTTCGGCTGTGGTTAGTTTCACATCCTCAGATTCAGGTCCATCGTTCACAGCCAGAACTTCGATTCCAGCCGTTGTTGTTGCAGTTGCACCGTCATCATCGGTCACAACCACATCTAGGCTGATATCACCATTAAAGTTCTCGCTTGGCGTGAAGGTCACAGACCCATTATCGTTTTGAATCAAGGTGCCGTCAGAGCCTGAGTAAGTCACGCTTTCAAGCGACACTTCGCCATCAACGTCAGAGCTATTAGCAATTAACTGCTCAGGGCTGATTGTGATGGTGCCATCTTCGTTCATTTGGTAAGACGTAGAACCCGCTACTGGCGCATCGTTAACATCCGTTACCGTCACACCAATATTCGCATCGACTGTCTCAGTGCCATCAGTCACTGTGAAGCCAAGGTTTACATCGCCATTGAAGTTCTCGTTCGGAGCAAAGCTATAAGTGCCGTCACCGTTGTCAGTGAACACACCCTCTGCACCCGTGTAAGACACATCCGAGATAGACAAGTCATCGCCGTCAATGTCTGCAGCGCCTGCTAGTAGGTCTGCATCCGTGAAGATTAGCGTTCCATCTTCCTCAACGGTAAAGTTTTGGTCTTCTGCTGTTGGTAGGTCATTGACTGGGTTAACCGTTAGGTCGACGCCAGCTTGAACAGTTTCAAGGCCATCTGACACATCGAAGCTCAAATCAATGTCACCGTTGAAATCAGCATCCGGCATGATAGTAAATGAACCATCTTCGTTCGCTGTTACAGTCGCATTGTCACCTGCAGATAGGTTGCTTGCGGTCAGTGCATCACCATCAACATCGGATGCGTTAGCCAGCAACTGCTCTTGAGATAGCGTAATTGAACCATCTTCATCAACCGAGTAAGCCAGGTTTCCGGCCACTGGTGCGTCGTTAACTGCAATGACTTCAATACCAGCAGTAGTCTGAGCCGTTGCACCGTCGTCATCAATAACTGTCACATCAAGGTTGATGTCGCCGTTAAAGTTTTCGTTTGGTGCGAACGTTACCGAACCATCTTCATTTTGAACCAATATACCGTCTGCACCTGAGTAGCTCACGCTATCAAGCGACACTTCACCGTCCACATCGGAGCTGTTAGCAATCAACTGCTCAGGGCTCAATGTGATGGTGCCATCTTCGTTCATTTGGTAAGACGTTGCGCCTGCGACTGGTGCATCGTTAACGTCTGTTACCGTTACGTCGATATTTGCGTCAACCGTATCTGTACCATCAGATACTGAGAAGTCCAGACTTACGTCACCATTGAAGTTCTCGTTCGGTGCAAAGGTGTAAGTGCCATCGCCATTGTCAGTGAACACACCTTCTGCGCCAGTGTAAGACACATCAGCAACTGAAAGTTCGTCACCATCAATATCAGAGGCACCCGCTAGCAGTTGCTCGTCTGTAAAGGTAAGTGAACCATCTTCTTCAATGGTGTAAGCGACATCTTCTACAACCGCGATGTCATTCACTGGATTCACAGTAAGGTCGGCCGTTGCCACAACCGTTTCAGTACCATCAGAAAGGTCGAAGCTTAGGTCAATATCACCATTAAAGTCGGCATCCGGTGTAATAGTAAATGAACCATCATCGTTTGCCGTAACGGTAGCGCTATCACCCGCGGTTAGGTTGGCCGCGGTAAGATCATCGCCGTCCACATCCGATGCTTGAGCCAGCAGTTGCTCTTGGCTTAGCGTGATTGAACCATCTTCATCCACTGAGTAAGCCAAGTCACCTGACACTGGCGCGTCGTTAACCGCGATAACTTCAATACCCGCAGTGGTTTCAGCCGTTGCACCCTCTTCATCAGCAACGGTGACATCTAGGCTGACATTGCCGTTGAAGTTTTCATTTGGTGCGAAGCTGTAAGTACCATCACCATTGTCAGTAAATATACCGTCTGCGCCTGAGTAGGAAACGTCGCTAACGGATACATCACCTTCAATGTCTGAGCTGTTCGCAAGAAGCTGTGCTTCAGAGATGGTAATCACGTTATCTTCGTCAACGCTGTAGGTCGTTGAACCTGCAACCGGCAAGTCATTAACAGCAATGACGTCGATACCTGCGGTTGTTTCAGCGGTTGCGCCATCTTCATCCATAACAGATACATCAAGACTGATGTCACCGTTAAAGTTTTCGTTTGGAGCAAAGGTGTAAGTACCATCACCATTATCAGTGAATACACCATCAGTGCCGCTGTAGCTTACATCGCTGACAAACACTTCCCCTTCAACATCCGAGCTATTCGCTAGAAGTTGTGCATCGCTTAGGGTGATACTGCCGTCTTCTTCAACACTGTAAGTCGTAGAACCCGCTACCGGTACGTCGTTGATTGGAACCACTTGAACATCAATATTCGCCGATACAACATCTGTACCATCACTCACATCGTAAGTTAGGTCGACATTACCATTGAAGTTCTCGTTTGGAGCAAAGGTATAAGTACCGTCGCCGTTATCCGTGAACACACCGTCTGTACCTTCGTAGTTAACCGACTCGACAGAAAGGTCATCGCCATCAATATCCGTTGCACCAGCCAATAGCTGTTCATCGGTAAAGGTCAGCGAACCATCTTCATTAATGGTGTAGTCGTGGTCGTAAATTACAGAAAGGTCGTTAACTGCTGTTACGGTCACGTCTAGTTCCGCTGGAGTAACCCCACCGTTGCCATCGTCTACGTTGTAGCTAATCGAGAATTCACCATTGAAGTTCTCTTCCGGTGTAATGGTGTAAGTACCATCACCATTGTCAGTGATAAGAGCGTTCTCAATGGAAACATCTCCAACACTTGGTTCGTTACCACCCGTTTCACCAGAATCATCACCTTCCTCGCCGGTTAGCAATTCAGAGATATCAATGCCGTTTTCATTCGCGAGCGCTTCTTCTGCCGTTGGTAAATCAAACGCATTCTCGCTGCCTACATCTTGGCTTGGAACAATAACGCCGTTCACGATATCAAATACATGCCAGTGGTCACCCGATGGGCTTTCAGATAAATCAGGGCTAAAGGTTTCAACCAATGTATCGCCAACAAATACCTGAACCTGTACATCTTCAACACCATCTACATCCCAACTTCTGCTGGTGTAGTTGTGTACTGAATAGTGCATGTCAGCATCTTGATAATTTGGAATAGTGATGGTTTCAGGACCACCGCCATTCGTGTCATCTACATCTTGCTGAACGACATTACCTTCACCCAAATCATGGCTCATGTCGCGATAGTAAATATGGTCTAGCTCACTGCCATTCTCTGTATCGTAGAGCCATAGGTGGTTGTCCATATCACGTGGACTGTCACCCCATGTGACCACGATACGCATATCTGTTTCTTCAAGGACTTCAGATATTGCAGTCACGCCACCATTGGTATCTTCGCCTGCTGGAACTAGGAAGCTGCTAGTAATTGAGCCTTCTTGTTCAATCGTAACGGTACCTTGGTCAACAACTGGACCGCTCACAGAGTAGTTACCAGATTGATCGGTCACCGCTGTGTAAGAATGACCTGCGTTGTCGGTTAGCGTAACATCCGCACCTGCGATTGGATTGCCAGTTTCAGCATCCAACACTGTACCGGTTACGGTTGTTTCATCGCCCTGCTCTCCGATAGTTGCGGTCATGTCATCGTCTTCGATGTCAGTCGCGAATTGTAGGAGCTCTTCTTGAGTAATGGTGTATGAACCGTCTTCTTCAATGGTTATCGCCACATCAGCAGAAACAATTGGCGCGTCGTTAACTGGGTCAACGGTTAAGCCTAAGTTAGCGGCAATTGGTGTGTCGCCATCGCTGATGCTGTAGGCAACATCGATGTAGCCATTGAAGTTTTCGCTTGGAGTGATTGAGAACGTGCCATCGCCATTGTCGACAATCGTTGCATCGTCGCCCACTAAGGTTAAGTCGGAAGCGACAAGGTCATCGCCCTCAATATCAGCGGCATTCGCAAGTAACTGCTCCTGCGTGATAGTGATGACATTATCTTCATCAACGTTCGCATAAACATCAGATGTCGTTGGCAAGTCGTTGACTGGGTTTACCGTCAGATCGGCGTTCGCCACAATCGACTCGGTGCCGTCCGAAATATCAAAGCTTAGGTCGATATCGCCATTGAAGTTCGCATCTGGCGTTACCGTAAAGGTGCCATCGCCATTATCAACAACGGTTGCATTATCGCCTGCGCTTAAGTTGCTTGCGGTCAGATCATCGCCATCCACATCAGATGCTTGAGACAGCAACTGCTCTTGAGTCAGAGTAATCGAACCATCTTCATCAATGCTGTATGCCAAGTCACCCGATACTGGTGGATCATTAATTGGAAGAACATCAATACTTGCGCTGGTGGCTACTGTCGCACCGTCTTCATCTGTCACCACTACATCGAGGCTAACATCGCCATCGAAGTTTGCGTTCGGTGCAAAGCTGAATGTGCCGTTGCCGTTGTCAGTAAAGATACCGTCAGCGCCTGTGTAAGTAACACTATCAATCGCCACTTCACCTTCAATATCAGAAGAGTTCGCCAACAGTTGCTCTGCACTGATGGTGATAACTTCATCTTCGTTGACTGAGTAGCTGGTTGAGCCTGCGATTGGCGGATCGTTCACCTCAAGTACAGTGATTCCCGCTGTGGTCGCTTCTGTTGCCCCTTCTTCATCGGTAACAATAACCGCTAAGCTCACATCACCATTGAAGTTCTCGTTTGGCGAGAAAGTATAAGTGCCGTCACCGTTGTCTTCGAACACACCGTCACTGCCAGTGTAAGACACGCTATCAATCGCAACCTCACCTTCAATATCTGAAGAGTTGGCTAATAGTTGTTCGTTACTGACCGTGATTGAGTTGTCTTCATGTACGGTGTAAGACGTGCTGCCCGCCACTGGTGGATCGTTCTCAGGCGTCACGCTCACATCGATGTTCGCTTGAACCGTATCAGTGCCATCTAACACATCAAAGCTGAAGTTCACATCACCATTGAAGTTCTCGTTTGGCGCAAAGCTGTAGCTTCCGTCGCCATTATCAGTAAGAACGCCATCAGCACCCGTGTATGTCACACCTTCGACTGTTAGGTCATCACCTTCAACATCCGTTGCACCCGTTAACAGGTCAGCGTCAGAGAAGTTAAGAACCCCATCTTCACCAATAGTGAATGCTTGGTCTTGTGGCTCTGGCGCATCATTGACAGGTGTTACCGTCAAGTCTAGGCCAGCCGCGACCATGTCTTCCCCATCGGTTACATCGTAACTAAATTCGATATTACCGTTGAAGTTTTCACTCGGTGTAATGGTGAAGCTGCCATCGTCGTTCATTTGAACGGTCGCATTTTCATCATTGGTGGTTAGGTTGATTGCTGATAGGTCATCACCATCAATGTCGACAGCGTGCTCTAGCAACTGCTCTTGAGTTAGCGTGATGCTGTTATCTTCGGCTGTAACGGCACTAATATCACCGTCAACTTCTGGAGCATCGTTCGCAGGTGAGATGTGAATCGTCACGTCTTGCGTAGCTGTTGCGGTTGTACCGGTATCAACATCTGTTGATGTTGCATTCACAGTTAGAACCACATCACCATTGAAGTCACCTGAAGGGATAAACTCTAGCCCTTCTAGCTCGCCTGGTTGCAATGACCAAGTGCCATCACCGTTATCGGTACCTGCAGAAAGCGAGCTGCCTTCTGGCACGTCTTCAATCAAGATAGCAAGGTTTTCTGAGCCATCGGTATCTGTTAGAGCTGCATCAATATCAAGTGGTACAGGTGTGTCTTCAGTACCAATGATTTGGTAATCCGCGTCAGACACTGTGATTTCGATGTTGTCGATACCAAACGCCTCGTCATCGACGCTTTGATTCAGGGTTGAACCGAAGCCAAGTTCAAGTTGGCCGTCTTCTACTGGTACCGTTAGGTTGATTTGATGTGCTTGGTCATTCCAACCACTGAAGCCCTCACCTTGCGATACGCCGTGAACCACTTCGCCGACTTCATTTCCTTCTGAATCGTAAAGCGTTGTTGTGCCATCTTGAGTACGGAACGCAGAATTATCTAATGTCGTTAGCTCTTCGCCGCCGACAAAGATTTGGAACGACTCACCATCCCAAGAATCAATTTCGTAGAAGTTGAACGAGATATTAACTTCGCTCACATCACTTGGAATGTCGTAAGTTTTGCTGACGGCTTCATCACCGCCCGTTCCACCAATACGACCTAGCATGTCACCCGACTCGAAGCCTTGAGAGCTTTCTGTGCCTGTATTCCAACCGTTTGAGCCAGACTCGAAGTTGTCTGAAGCAATCACTAGGTCAGAAGCAATCGACAGCTCTGGCATATCAACCACAGATTGAACATCAATCGTCGCTTCTGCTGGTACTGTCGCGGTACCGTCATTCACGTCGAACGTCACATTCACATTGCCGTCGAAGTTTTCATTCGGTGCGAATGTGTAAGTGCCGTCGCCGTTATCAACCAAAGTACCGCTATCTGAAGCCACATTTTCAACCGATAGGTTATCACCATCAATGTCGCCCGCATTTTGCAGCAGTTGTTCTTCTGTGAAGGTAAAGCTGGTGTCTTCTTGAGTCACAAATTGTGGCTCACCGACTGTTGGCAGGTCATTAACTGGGTTAACCGTTAGGTCAGCCGTTGCTTGAAGCGTCGCATCGCCATCGGTAATGTCGAAGTTCAAATCAATGTCGCCATTGAAGTTAGCATCTGGCGTGATAGTGAAACTACCATCATCGTTTGCTGTAACTGTCGCATCACCACCAACTGTTAGGTTAGCCGCTGTTAAGTCATCGCCATCAACATCACTCGCTTGAGCAAGTAATTGCTCTTGGCTCAAGGTAATTGAGCCATCTTCGTCCACGCTGTACGCCAAGTCGCCCGATACCGGAGCATCGTTAACAGGCAGAACATCAATGCTTGCGTTGGTCGCTACGGTTGCGCCTTCTTCATCAGTAACGACAACATCAAGGCTTACGTCGCCATCGAAGTTAGCGTTAGGTGCGAAGCTGAATGTTCCGTCACCATTGTCGGTAAAGATACCGTCTGAACCTGTGTAGTTAACGCTATCAATCGCCACTTCACCTTCGATATCAGAAGCGTTTGCCAACAGTTGCTCTGAACTGATGGTGATAACTTCGTCCTCGTTGACTGAGTAGCTGGTTGAGCCTGCGATTGGTGGATCGTTCACCTCAAGTACAGTAATACCCGCGGTGGTCGCTTCAGTTACGCCCTCTTCATCAGTTACGACAACATCAAGGCTAACTTCGCCGTTGAAGTTTTCGTTTGGTGAGAAGGTGTAAGTACCGTCACCGTTGTCTTCAAAGACACCGTCAGCGCCAGTGTAAGTCACGCTATCGACTGCCACATCACCTTCAATGTCAGAAGAGTTAGCAAGTAACTGTTCGTCACTGATGGTAATTGAGTTGTCTTCATGAACGGTGTAAGACGTGCTACCCGCGATTGGTGGATCGTTCTCTGGTGTCACGCTGACATCAATGTTGGCTTGAACTGTATCCGTGCCATCTGACACATCAAAACTGAAGTTCACATCACCATTGAAGTTCTCGTTTGGCGCAAAGCTGTAGCTTCCATCGCCATTATCAGTAAGAACACCATCCGCACCTGTGTAAGTAACGCCTTCAACCGACAGGTCATCCCCATCAATGTCAGTCGCACCTGTCAGCAAGTCTTCATCAGTGAAGTTCAAGATGCCGTCTTCGCCGATGCTGAACGTTTGATCTTGTGGTTGTGGAAGGTCATTGACTGGGTTAACGGTTAGGTCAGCCGTCGCAACCAGCGTATCTGTACCATCGCTAATGTCGAACGTTAGGTCAATGTCACCATTGAAGTTCGCATCTGGCGTAACGGTAAAGCTGCCGTCATCGTTAGCAACAACCGTCGCGTCTCCATCAACAATCAAGTTAGAAGCAGTAAGGTCGTCGCCATCTACATCACTCGCTTGCGAAAGAAGTTGCTCTTGGCTCAAGGTAATCGAACCGTCTTCCTCAACACTGTATGCAAGGTCGCCTGATACTGGTACGTCGTTGATTGGTAATACATCAACCGTAATAAACGTATCAACTTGAGCGCCGTCTTCATCTTGAATGGTCACATCCAACTGCACTTGGCCGTTGAAGTTTTCATTCGGAGCGAAGCTACATGTACCGTCACCATTGATAGAGAAGATACCGTCTGGACCGTCGTAGTTGATCTCAACAAGCTCAACATCACCTTCAATATCAGAAGCGTTCAACAGAACTTGAGACTCATTGAAAGTCAGTACTGAATCTTCATCGATGGTGTATGACGTTGGGCCAGCAACTGGCGGATCGTTCACCTCAAGGACTGTAATACCCGCCGTTGTTGCTTCAGTCGCGCCATCTTCATCCGTCACGACAACATCTAGGCTAACTTCGCCATTGAAGTTCTCGTTTGGAGAGAAGGTATATGTGCCGTCACCGTTGATTTCCAGAACACCGTCGCTACCACTGTAAGTCACGTTATCAATTGCGACTTCGCCTTCGATATCCGAAGAGTTCGCTAGCAATTGTTCGTTACTGATCGTAATAGAGTTGTCTTCATGAACCGTGTAAGACGTGCTACCCGCAACCGGAGGATCATTCTCTGGCGTCACGCTCACATCAATGTTAGCGGTTACCGTATCGGTTCCATCTGATACATTGAACGAGAAGTTCACATCGCCATTGAAGTTTTCATTCGGCGCGAAACTGTAGGTGCCATCGCCATTATCGGTTAGGACACCATCTGCGCCAGTGTAAGTTACACCTTCAACACTTAGGTCGTCCCCTTCAATGTCCGTTGCACCTGTTAATAGGTCTTGGTCATTGAACGTTAACACGCCATCTTCGCCGACTGTGAATGCGTGGTCTTGTGCTTCTGGACCGTCATTTACTGGTGAAACTGTTAACTCAAGGTTGGTAGAGACAACATCATCACCATCAGACACATCAAACGTAAAGCTCACATCGCCATTGAAATCAGCATCTGGCGTTAATGTGTACGTACCATCACCGTTATCGGTAATCGTAACGCTCTCATCATCGGTTGCTAAATTCAGAGCCGTCAACTGATCGCCATCTAAATCACGCGCATTAGCCAATAAGTCTTCTTGCGTAATGATGATTGAACCATCTTCTTCAACCGTTGCAGAAACCGGAAGTGCTTCAGGTGCGTGCTCAATGTGCGCGCCTGTCGCGTTAATGTAGATGGTTTGAGATACCGTTTCAGAATCATCATTCGATAACTCTGTCGCAGTTGCGGTTACATGAACTTCAAGCTGCTCATTGAAGTCTTCTGGTAACTGGATTTGTAACGCATTTTCGATAGCCGTTGTTGGTAAGTTCACCGTACCATCAGGGCCAACCGTTACTTCACCGCTGTAGATTTGGCTGTTCACTTCACCGACATCGATTGTGAAGTTGAAGTCAGAATAGTCAGCATCTCCGCCGCCATACAAATCTTCAAATCCGTAAACCAGCTCGCCGTCTTCATTAACCGTAGTACGAGTATGTTCGATACCATCTTGGTTTAGCTGAGAGCTTGAACCACCATGGAAGATCGCGTCACCATTCTGGCCTTGAATCACTGTCTCGGTTCCATCAGCAGCCACAAAGACAAGTTGAGGATCAACCGTATCCATGTTCGCAGGCGAACCATCCTCAGCACGGAACTCGTACTGACCGTCTTGCATCGCATCAAAGTCGTTGTGCTGATGTCCGTTTGGAATTAAGAACAGGTTAAAGCTCTCACCTTCCTCGACTTGGAAGCTGAATTGATCTTGCCCTGGAACAAGGTCGCCGCCACCACCAACTTGTGATGCGTTTTCGTAAACAACTTCAACACCTGTGATGTTGCCGTCTTCGTCTACTTTGTAGTAACCCGCAGCGTTTTGGTAGCCAGCCGTCTCACCTTCAAACGTTACTGTGATTTCAGTGTCGTTGTAACTGGTGATACCGTTCTCTTGGTCATTCAGAACGCCTTCGTTATCGTATTGAATAACCGAACCTTCTGGCACACCATCTACTGTAACAGTGAGTGTTTCAGACAAGTCTTGGTCGACAAGTGCCGCAGCAATGTTCAGTTCAACAATACCGCCTGGCTCAACCAAAATCGCCTGGTCGTCGACGTTAACACCATCACCATCCGTGATAACTAAGTCAGGCGCATCAGCAACTGCTTCAATGTGAACATTAATGTCTTGTTCAACTTCATCCGTACCGTCTGTCACAGTAAAGCTGAACTGCAGATCACCACTGAAGTGCTCTTCAGGAACGAAGCTGAACGTGCCATCGCCGTTGTCGGTTACTGTGCCTTCATCACCAGAGTAATTGATGCTGGTAACGCTTAGGTCGTCGCCATCAATATCAATTGCAGCACTCAATAGATCTTCTTGAGTGAACAGGATGCTGCCATCCTCTTCGATGTGGTACATTCCTGGAGCAACAATTGGAATGTCATTCACCGGATTAACGGTCAATGTCATATCATTAGACGTGCTCAGCTCACCGTCGCTCACCTCATAAGTGAATGCAATATCGCCATTGAAGTTCTCTGAAGGTGTCACTGTGTACGTGCCATCACCATTGTCTACAATGCTGGCATTTGGATCGTTAGTTTCAAGCGCGCTTGCAAACAACTCATCGCCATCTTGGTCGCTCGCGTTCTCCAACAACATTTCTTGTGTAACGAGGATTGAACCATCTTCGTCGACATCTGCCACCATTGGCGTCGCTTCTGGCGCATCGTTGACGAACTCAACTTTTAGGTCGATGTTTGCGGCAACCACATCAGTGCCATCGCTCACATCAAACGCTAAGTCAACGTTACCGAAGAAGCCCTGCTCTGGTGTTAATGTGTATGTTCCATCGCCATTGTCTGTGACTTCTACCGTGTCGCTTGCACTCGTCACATTCACAACTGACAGTTCGTCGCCTTCAATGTCTGTCGCTTGTGCTAATAGTTCAGCTTCGGTAATGGTAATCGCTTGACCGTCTTCCGTAGTGAAAGACATGTCAGGCACGTCTGGAGCATCGTTGATAGGGTTTACGGTTAGGTTGAGGTCAGCCGCAACAGTTTCGATCGCGTCAGTGACATCATAAGTAAACTCAATCTCACCAAAGAAATCTGCACTTGGTGTAATAGTGAAGCTACCGTCTGGGTTTTCTACAACAACCGCATTTGGATCGTTGGTCGCTAAGTTAACGGCTTCAAGGTTGTCGCCATCGACATCCGTCGCATTCGCTAACAGATCCTCTTGAGTGATAGTGATTGAACCATCTTCATCAACAGCGGCTTCAATTGGACCACCAACCTCTGGGCCTTCATTGACAATTTCAACGTCAACTCTTGCTGTACTTGGTGCGCTTGCTTGGCCATCACTGATATCGAAAGTCAGATTCACTTCACCGTAGAAGTCTTCTGCAGGTTCGAAGGTAAAGGTATTATCACCGTTATCCGTTAACGTACCTTGCGTTTGGTCTGCAAGTAATAGGTTTTCGACATGAAGAATGTCGCCATCAACATCGGTAGCACCAGACAATAGGTCTTTCGCTTCGATGATCATGGAGCCGTTTTCAAGCATTTGGGTGTGCAATGGTTCACCCGGAACCGGCACATCATTGACTGGTACGACCGTTAGGTCTAGATGCGTTGCAACTTCATCAGTTCCATCAAACACCTTGTAGTCGATGTCGATTTCACCATTGAAGTTTTCATTCGGCATGAAGGTAAACGTACCATCGCCGTTATCAACTAGCTCACCGTTATCACCACCGTAAGTGATGTCAGAAATAGACAGCGTATCGCCTTCCACATCTGTGGTGTTCGCTAGCAAGTCATCTGCACTGAACGTGATACCTTCATCTTCATCTGTCGATAGAACAATCGGGCCAGAAACGATTGGCGCATCATTTACTGATTCGAAATTGATATTGATGATATTGCTGTCTGTCAGCTCACCATCGGTAACTTGGTAACCAAGTTCGATTTCACCATGGAAGTTTTCATCCGGTGTTACCGTCCAAGTGCCATCACCATTATCGGTGAGTGTTGCATGCTCTGAGTTTTCACCCACTAGCTCTAGATTTTCAATATCAAGGTCGTCGCCATCAATATCAGATGCTTGCGCCAGTAGTTGCTCTTCGGTAATCACAACCGAAGCAAACTGGGCAGAACCATCGGTATCGACAGTAATATTCGGAAGATCAGCCGTTAACTCGATTTCGTTGTCACCCGCATGGATATTCAACTCAACCGTTTCAGTAATCTCTGAACCATCTACACCAATCGATGTAAACACCGCTTCATCATGACAAGTTTGTGACACTGTCATGTTTTGAACGACGTAAGTACCATTACCTTGCACGGTACCAAGCTCAAAGTAGGACACTGGTTGATCAACCGTTAGCGTGTAATCTGTCTCGAAAGTACCACGGTCTTCTTTGTGGTAAGTCATCGAGTCAATTAGGTCGCCATCCTCATTGAACGCTTTGATTTCTACTTCTGTAAAGTGACGAGACTCTTCCATGAACCAGCCACCCAAACCATCTAGGTGGAAACTGATTTCATTGATGTCTTGACCTTCAACTGAAACCGTCAGTTTCTCATCACCACTTAAGCCTTGGCGGTCAGTATCACCGATACCATGACCAATGTGGGTGTTGCCATTCCAGGTACCAAGAGGGTCATCGTTACTTTGAACAGTTACCGTTAAGTCACCATCTGAGAACTCACGCGTATAAGGGTCAACTTCTGTACCCCAATCATCCACACTCGCGTTATCGTCAAACGTACCGATTTGTGTGGTGTGTGTACCTTCAGCAAGAGCATCTTCACTTGGAACAAAGCGCACTTCGGTATCTGCAGGAACTTCTTGTCCTACTTCCAGTACCACCCATTCGTCATTCACATTTGCTTCAATGATGCCGTTTTCTGGCGCTTGGTCTAAACGTAGTGCTGGTTCTTCACGAAGTGTCACACCAACTGTTTGGTCTTCTTGCGCTTGGATGAAGATTTCATCACCCGCTTCTGGCGCATCGTTGACAGGGTTAGCCGTCAAGTCGAGTGTCGTCAGAACTTCATTCTCACCATCACTGATGCTGTATGTGAAGTCCAACTCGCCATTGAAGTTTTCTGTGTGCGTAATAGTGAATGAACCATCGTCATTAGTAACAATTGTCGCATCTGGATCGTTGGTTTGTAGGTTAGATGCCGTTAACTCATCACCTTCAACATCGGTCGCATTAGCGAGTAACTGCTCTTGAGTAATGGTGATTGAATTATCTTCATCGACTTCAGCCTGAATGCCCGAAGTTTCAGGTCCGTCATTCACAGCGATAACATCGATGCCAGCGGTTGTGGTTGCGGTTGCACCGTCTTCGTCAACGACAACAACGTCTAGTGAAATATCACCATCGAAGTTTTCATTTGGCGTAAAGGTGTAAGTACCATTGCCATTATCAACAAAAGAGCCGTCATCACCGGAGTACGATACTCCAGACAGTGAAACATCACCTTCTACATCGGAAGAGTTTGCCAATAATTGCTCATCACTGATCGTGATTTGGCCATCTTCTTGAACTGTGTACGATGTTGAGCCCGCTACTGGTGGGTCATTCTCAGGCGTTACGCTGACATCAATAACAGCTGATGTTGAATCAGTACCGTCAGAGACATCGAATGAGAATTGAACATCACCATTGAAGTTCTCGTTTGGAGCAAAGCTATATGTGCCGTCGCCATTATCGCTAAGAACACCATCTGCACCAGTGTAGAGCACGTTTTCAATCGACAGCTCGTCACCATCAACATCCGACGCGCCTACAAGCAGGTCAGCATCGGTGAAGAGTAACGTACCGTCTTCTTCAATCGTGAACTGTTGATCTTGCGCTTGTGGCAAGTCATTAACCGGATTCACGGTAATGTCTAGGCCAACTTGAACTGAACCACCATCGTTATCGATGATATCGAAGTTCAGATCTAGGTCACCGTTGTAATCTGCGTTCGGTGTGATGGTGTAGCTGCCATCATCATTGTGTTGGATGGTCGCATTTTCATCAGTAGATAGATTGATAGCTTCTAAGTTATCGCTATCGATATCACCTGCTCTTGCTAGCAATTGCTCTTGGCTTAGCGTGATGGAGCTATCTTCATTGATGGTGTAAGCCAAATCGCCCGATACTGGCGCATCATTGATTGGCAATACATCAACGTTAATGTGTGTTTCAACCGTTGCGCCATCTTCATCTTGAATGGTCACACCCAGTTGAACCTGACCATTGAAGTTTTCGTTGGGTGCAAAGCTGCATGTACCATCACCATTTACAGTGAAGATACCGTCAGAGCCATCGTAGTTAATGCCAACAAGTTCTACATCGCCTTCGATATCCGAAGCATTCACAAGAATCTGAGATTCACTGAACGTCAGAACCGAATCTTCGTCAATGGTGTATGACGTTGGACCCGCAACTGGTGGATCGTTCACTTCAAGAACGGTAATACCTGCTGTGGTTTCATCAATTGCACCTTCTTCATCTGCAACAATCACATCAAGGCTGATATCACCGCTGAAGTTTTCATTAGGAAGGAAGGTATAGCTGCCATCGCCGTTATCTTGGAACACACCATCAGTGCCACTGTAAGTCACAGTATCAACCGACACCGCACCTTCAATATCCGAAGAGTTAGCTAGCAACTGTTCATCAGAAATTGTGATGGCATTGTCTTCATTGACCATGTATGAGGTTGAACCCGCAACTGGCGGATCGTTCTCAGGAGTCACACTCACATCAATGTTAGCGCTAACGGTTTCTGTGCCATCAGACACATCGAAACTGAAGTTCACATCGCCATTGAAGTTTTCATTTGGCGCAAAGGTATAAGTACCATCACCGTGGTCGGTCAGTACGCCATCACCACCTGTATAGCTAATACCTTCAACGGTTAAGTCGTCGCCATCAATATCGGTGGCACCGGTAAGTAAGTCGGAGTCTGTAAATTGAAGCGTACCGTCTTCTGCGATACTGAATTGTTGGTCTTGAGGAACCGGCAAGTCATTAACTGGGTTAACAGTAAGATCGGCGGTTGCTTGAACCGTGTCAGTACCGTCAGTGATGTTGAATTGAATATCAATGTCACCGTTGAAGTTTTCATCTGGCGTAATCGTGAAACTGCCGTCATCGTTAGCTACAACCGTCGCATCACCACCAACTGTTAAGTCACTTGCGGTTAGATCTTCGCCTTCTACATCGGACGCTTGAGACAACAGCTGATCTTGGCTCAGTGTGATTGAACCATCTTCGTTAACGTTGTAAGCCAAATCACCAGACACTGGCGCATCATTGATTGGTAATACGTCAACATTGATGACGGTTTCCACTTCTGCACCAACTTCATCACGAATGGTAACATCAAGCTGAACTTGGCCATTAAAGTTCTCATTTGGAGCGAAGCTGCAAGTACCGTCACCATTTACTGAGAAGATACCCTCAGGGCCATCGTAGCTAATACCAACAAGATCAACATCCCCTTCTACATCTGAGGCGTTAAGCAACACTTGAGACTCACTGAAGGTAAGTACTGAGTCTTCATCAATGGTGTAAGACGTAGGGCCAGCAACCGGCGGATCGTTCACTTCAAGAACATTGATGCCCGCGGTCGTTGAGTCGGTCGCACCATCTTCATCAGCAACAACCACATCCAGTGCAATTTCACCGCTGAAGTTCTCATTTGGCGAGAAGGTGTAAGTGCCGTTACCATTGATTTCGAGGACACCGTCGCTACCAGAGTAAGTCACGCTGTCTATCGATACATCACCTTCAATATCTGAAGATGTTGCCAATAGTTGTGCATCAGAAATGGTAATCGAATTATCTTCATTCACCGTGTAGGACGTTGAGCCCGCAACAGGCGGATCGTTCTCAGGAGTCACGCTAACATCAATGTTTGCAGACACGGTATCGGTACCGTCTGACACATCGAAGCTAAAGCTCACATCACCATTGAAGTTTTCGTTTGGAGCAAAGCTATATGATCCCTCACCCAAGTCAGTCAGTACGCCATCAGTGCCTTCATAAGTGATGCCCTCAACCGTCAGGTTATCACCTTCAACGTCTGTCGCGCCTGTAAGCAGATCCGCGTCTGTGAACTGTAAAGTACCGTCTTCTGCAATACTGAACTGTTGGTCTTGAGGGACTGGTAAATCATTTACAGGATTAACTGTAAGGTCAGCCGAAGCTTGAACCGTATTGGTGCCATCAGAGATATCGAAGCTGATATCGATGTCACCATTGAAGTTCTCATCTGGCGTGATGGTGAAGCTGCCGTCATCATTAGCTACAACCGTCGCATCTCCACCAACCGTTAGGCCGCTAGCAGTAAGGTCATCGCCCTCTACGTCAGATGCTTGTGATAGCAATTGCTCTTGGCTTAAACGGATAGAACCGTCTTCATCGATTGAGTACGCTAGGTCACCCGATACAGGCGCATCATCAACGGCAGTTACGCTTACGTCGATGTTGGCAGAGACCGTATCGGTGCCGTCTGATACATCAAAACCGAAGTTTACGTCGCCATTGAAGTTCTCGTTTGGCGCAAAGGTGTAAGTACCATTACCGTTTTCAGTAAGAATACCGTCGCCACCATCGTAGGTCACACCTTCAACTGTAAGGTTGTCACCTTCGATGTCTGTAGCACCTGTTAACAGGTCTGCATCGGTGAAGATGAGCGTGCCATCTTCTTCAACGCTGAACTGTTGATCTTGAGGTACTGGCAGGTCATTAACTGGGTTAACGGTTAGGTCAGCTGATGCTTGAACGGTATTGGTACCATCTGAGATATCGAAGCTGATATCAATGTCGCCATTGAAGTTCTCATCTGGCGTGATGGTGAAACTGCCATCATCGTTAGCTACAACCGTCGCATCACCACCAACCGTTAGGCCGCTAGCAGTAAGGTCATCGCCTTCAACATCAGATGCTTGTGATAACAGTTGCTCTTGGCTTAGACGGATAGAACCATCTTCATCGATTGAGTACGCTAAATCGCCTGACACAGGTGCATCATCAACGGCAGTTACACTCACATCGATGTTTGCAGATACCGTATCGGTACCGTCAGATACATCAAAACCGAAGTTTACGTCACCATTGAAGTTCTCGTTTGGCGCAAAGGTGTAAGTACCATTACCGTTATCAGTAAGGATACCGTCACCGCCATCGTAGGTCACACCTTCAACCGTTAGGTTGTCGCCTTCAATGTCCGTTGCGCCTGTTAACAGGTCTGCATCAGTGAAGATGAGTGTGCCGTCTTCTTCAACGCTGAACTGTTGATCTTGAGGGACTGGCAGGTCGTTAACTGGGTTAACCGTTAGGTCAGCTGATGCTT